>JACPYM010000090.1 GCA_016196035.1 Acidobacteriota bacterium
AAGGCATCCCAGGGCAGAAGCTCAGCGGAGCGATGGCCGAGCTGTTGAAGAAATAATGTCGAGCAAACTTTCTATTTCAAGCAAATGAAACCACGAAGAAACGAAGCACACGAAGAGCCAGGGAGTCCAGATCGTCTGGGTTTTCTTCCTCGCTTCGTGCTCTTTGTGAGCTTCGTGGTGAGCATCCTTTTTCTTGAAATCTATAGTAACAACTGCCACTAGCTTGGCCTCCCACTCCGGGTTATCTATGCAGGGACGCAAATATCGCCATGCCATCCTCTGTCCGCTGCTGTGGGTTGATTGAGTGTCCTGAGTTTAGCAAGTAAAGTTTCCGCAAAAAAAAAGTGCACCAACGACTCGTGAAAGAACGTATAGCGCGATATGACTATCAATCAGATTGACTTGCCGACTTCTCAGAAAACACTGCGGCTCTGGCCTGGCGTGGCCGCCGCAGTGCTGCTGTGTCTGGTGACCTTCGTCGTCCCCAGCGTCATGCCCGATGCTGGTGGCGCCGCGATCATGGGCGGGATCGCTTGCGGGGTGGCCGTCATTGTGTGGTGGCTGTTTTTCAGCCGGGCACCCTGGGTCGAGCGCGTGGGGGCTATCGTGCTGATGGCCGTCGCGGTCCTCGTGACCAAGCTCTTCGTGCATCAGTCCATTTCGAACGGCATGATGGGGATGATGCTCCCCGTCTTTTCCATTCCTATCTTGAGCCTCGCGTTGGTCGCCGCTGTGGCCGCCGGACGTCGCCTCTCCAGCGCACCTCGACGTGCGTTGATGGTTGCCGCAATCCTGCTTGGGTGCGGAGTGTTCACGCTCCTGCGGACGGGCGGCATGACCGGCGAGGCCAGTTCGGATTTGCACTGGCGCTGGACGCCGACTCCCGAAGAACGGCTCCTGGCCCAAGCGAAGGATGCGCCAGTACCACTCGCGACGGTGTCTCCCACACCAGCGCCTGCCGCGCCAACGCCTTCCGCGACGGCCCCGGTTATCGCCGCGACCCCCGAACCAGGGAAAGAAGTTCCAGCCAAAGTCGGCGATGTGCCCGCCGCCGCCACCGCCGTTCCGGCAGCCGCGAAATCGCACGCCGACTGGCCCAGCTTTCGCGGCCCGGCGCGTGATGGCGTCGTGCGCGCGGGGCGGATCGAGACCGACTGGGCGAAGTCGCCGCCGGTCGAGTTGTGGCGTCACCCCATCGGCCCCGGCTGGTCGTCGTTTGCCGTTCAAGGCGAACTTGTCTACACCCAGGAACAGCGCGGCGAGGATGAGATCGTCTCTTGCTACAATCTGACGACTGGCAAGCCGGTGTGGCGACACGCGGACAAGGCCCGGTTCTGGGAATCGAATGCCGGTGCGGGGCCGCGCGCGACACCGACGCTCAGCAATGGGCGCGTCTACACCTTTGGGGCAACCGGAATTCTGAACGCGCTCGACGCGCGCACCGGCTCCGTCGTTTGGTCGCGCAACGCGGCCACTGACACTAACACGAAGGTGCCAGGCTGGGGCTTTGCGAGTTCGCCGCTGGTGAATGGCGACACCGTTGTCGTGGCCGCCGCCGGTGCGCTCGCGGCTTACGATGTGGCCAACGGCAAGCCACGCTGGTACGGCCCGGCTGGCGGATCGGGCTATAGTTCGCCGCATTTGTCGAAGATTGACGGCGTCGCCCAGATTCTGCTGCTGAACGGAGACGGCATCATCAGCGTCGCCCCTGCTGACGGCGCGCTGCTCTGGAAACACGAGTGGCCGGGCGACAGCATCGTGCAACCGGCGGTGATGGCGGGGGGCAACGTCCTGCTCGGCAGCGGCACCGGCATGGGGCGCGCCCAAAGCGGAGTGCGCCGCGTCGCCGTGACGCACGGAGCCGACGGCTGGACCGCCGAAGAGCGCTGGACGTCGCAGGGGCTGAAGCCCTACTTCAACGACTTTGTTGTTCACAAGGGCCATGCCTTCGGCTTTGACGGCAGCATCCTCGGATGCATCAACCTTGAAGACGGCAAGCGCAAGTGGAAGGGCGGACGCTACGGCCACGGGCAAATCATTCTGTTGCCCGACCAGGATTTGCTACTGGTGCTATCAGAAGAGGGGGATTTGGCGCTCGTCACGGCAGCCGCAGACCAATTCACCGAACTCGCGCGGTTCCCCGCCATCAAAGGCAAGACCTGGAACCATCCGGTGCTGGTTGGCGACCGCCTGCTGGTGCGCAACGGCGAGGAGATAGCGGCGTTCCGGCTCTCCCTCGCGAGCCGCTAATGGGATTGAGTTTGGCTTGACATTGTCATTAGTTGAAGGAATGAACGAAGGTAGTGAATCAATGAGCAGGGGGCAGACCTGCGTGTCTGTCCCGGTCGGGTCAGGTGTCCCCGTGTCCGTCTACGATCATTGAGGCAGACACGCAGGTCTGCCTCAATGTTGGGTTCATCTTTCTACCCCATTTCGACATGACCTGAGCGAACATCCGATCGCCTTGCGCGGCATCAAGCTGGCCAACGTTTTCATTAGTCGTGAGCAGGGGGGCTCGTTTAGCTTGATCTGCGGCGGCGGTTTGTTGGTGCTCAGGTTGACGACCACCCACCCACGCTTGCCTTCGGGGTTCAACCAACTGACGGATAATGTGAAGATACTGTAAAAGGTGGCTATGAGATGACAGACGGGCAAGCCGCTGTTATGATTCCGGCGGTTCGCTAAATCATCGTGTAAATTTTATAGTCCAATAAACGCGCAGAGTGGCGCGAACAGTGCGATAATCACCGCTCATTTCGTAATCATCATCGCAAGCTAAGCGCAATTCGGCTTTTTGCTGAACCCGTGATTAAACAGGGAAGAGCAAACGGCAGTTTGTGCATCACCGGAATGGAGTAGGTTCGTAAATGTCCACAACGACGATTGAAGAGAGTAAAAGCACGATTCACCAGATTGAAGAGTTAGAGACCGTCACGATTCGTTTTTGCGGCGATTCGGGCGACGGCATGCAATTGACCGGGACGCAATTCACGGCGACGTCGGCGATCCTGGGCAACGATATTTCGACGCTGCCCGATTTCCCGGCAGAGATTCGCGCGCCACAGGGCAGCTTGCCGGGCGTGTCGGGCTTCCAGTTGAATTTCAGCAGCCGCGACATCCGCACGCCGGGCGATGAACCGGATGTGCTGGTCGCCATGAATCCGGCGGCGCTCAAGACCAACCTGGCTGATCTGCTGCCGGGCGGCATCCTGCTGGTCAACACCGACGAATTCACCGACAGCAATTTCAAGAAGGCGAGCATCAAGTCGAATCCGCTCGAAGACGGCAGCTTGAGCGGCTATCGCCTCTTCAAATTGCCGATCACGCAATTGACGCTCAAGTCGCTGGAAGAATCGAAGCTGCCCTTCAAACAGCGCGAACGTTGCAAGAACTTTTATGCGCTGGGCCTGATGTACTGGCTGTATGACCGCCCGCTCGACGCGACGGTCAAATGGATTGATGAGAAGTTTGGCAACAAGCCCGAAATCGCCGAAGCCAATTTGATGGCCTTGAAGGCAGGCTTCAATTACGCCGACACGACCGAGATTTTCACCACGCATTACCGCGTCAGCAAAGCCGCGATCAAGCCGGGCAAATACCGCAACATCACCGGCAACGAAGCCACCGCCATCGGCTTCGTCACCGCCGCGCAATTGACCGGACGTCCGCTGTTTTACGGCAGCTACCCAATCACGCCGGCTTCGGACGTGTTGCACGAATTGTCGAAGCACAAAAATTTCGGCGTCAAAACCTTTCAGGCCGAAGACGAAATCGCAGCCATCGGGGCGGCCATCGGCGCGGCCTTCACCGGGCACATCGGCTTGACCGGCACCAGCGGCCCCGGTGTCTGCCTGAAATCCGAAGCGATTGGTTTGGCCGTGATGACTGAATTGCCGCTCGTCATCATTGACGTGCAACGCGGCGGCCCTTCGACTGGTTTGCCGACGAAGACCGAACAGGCCGACCTGTTGCAAGCGATGTTCGGACGCAACAGCGAATCGCCGGTTGCCATCGTCGCGCCGTCAACACCGGGCGAATGTTTCAGCATGGCGGTTGAGGCGGTGCGCCTGGCGACCAAGTACATGTCGCCGGTATTCTTCCTATCCGATGGTTATCTGGCGAATGGTTCGGAGCCGTGGCTGATTCCGAACATCGAAGATCTGCCCGAAATGAAGGTCACGTTCCGCACCGAGGTCGAAGGCTTCTTCCCGTATTCACGCGACGAAAAGACGTTGTCGCGTCCGTGGGCAGTGCCGGGCACGCCGGGCTTGGAACATCGCATCGGCGGCATCGAGAAACAGCACATCACCGGCAACGTGAATTACGAACCGGACAATCACGATTTCATGGTGCGCTTGCGCCAGGAAAAGATTGACCGTATGGCGCAGGACATTCCGGCGGTGGAAGTTTATGGCGACCCGCAAGGCAAAGTGTTGGTGCTCGGCTGGGGTTCGACCAACGGTGCAATCACCACGGCGGTCGAACAGATGCGCGAACAGGGCGCAAGCGTTTCGAGCGCGCACCTGCGCTACCTGAACCCGTTCCCGGCAAATCTGGGCGAAGTGCTGAAGAATTTCGAGACGGTCATTATTCCCGAAATGAATCTGGGGCAATTGGCGCTGCTGGTGCGCGCTAAGTTCCTGGTGGATGCGGTCAGCTTCACGAAGGTGAAAGGCAAGCCATTCAAGGTTTCGGAACTGGTCAAGAAGATCAAAGAGCATCTGTGAGGGAGGCAATATGCGGAACTCAGACTGGGACATTCGGCGGGAAGGACGCCAATGGACGCGCGAGGAGTGGGAACGCCGCACTTATCAAGCGCCTGAGAAAATCGAATATGCTGGCGGCATCTTCAATAACGACCGGGAGCGGATGACGGTGCTGGCGATGCTCCTGGAAAATCTCGGCATTGATCGGGCTGTGCAATTGGGGCAGCCCGCCGATTGGAAAGCTGCGGTGGCCGAGTTGAAAGAGTAACCGAGTTTGGAGACAGCAATCGTGCAGAAGTCAGAGAGCTTGCTTGAGTTCATTCGTAGGCGCGCTGACGAAGATTACCAGGCAAACTTTCAGGTAAGTTAGCTTGAAGGTCGCCTTGAAGGTCGTCTTGAGGAAGCTCGCAAACTCATGCACATCATCGCAACCAGCAAATTCGGACAGCTTGATCGGGCAATGGAGGCTAAATTGAACAGGCTTTCGCTGACACAAGCCAGAGAGTTGGTTTTAGTCATACAAAAACTCCAAAGCCCTGCGGAGTTCACGCGCTGGCTCAAAAAACACGCAACCAATGGCAGTTGATCTGCCCACTTGATCGAAAAGAATTGGGAGAGTTAAGAACTACGCTTATGAGCGAGAATGGAAAAACAAATGGCACGAATGGGCACGTCAAACTAACGCGCCAGGATTTTGTCACCAATCAGGAAGTCCGCTGGTGTCCGGGCTGCGGTGACTATTCGATTTTGGCCCAGGTGCAAAAGGTCATGCCGGAACTCGGCATTGACCGCGAGAAGATCGTCTTCATTTCGGGCATCGGCTGTTCGAGCCGCTTTCCGTATTACATGAACACCTACGGCTTCCACACGATTCACGGACGCGCGCCCGCCATTGCGACGGGCGTCAAGACAGCGAATCCCGACTTGCAGGTCTGGGTCATCACGGGCGATGGCGACGCGCTCTCGATTGGTGGCAACCACTTCATCCACGCGCTGCGCCGTAACGTGGATTTGAAGATCATCCTGTTTAACAACCGCATCTACGGGCTGACCAAAGGGCAATACTCGCCGACTTCGGAATTGGGCAAGATCAACAAGTCCGCGCCGATGGGGACGATTGATTATCCGCTCAATCCGCTGAGCATCGGCTTGGCTGCCGAAGCGACTTTCATCGGGCGTTCGATGGACGTTGACCCGAAGCACCTGGGGATGATGGTCGAGCGACTGGCGAAGCATAAAGGTTCGGGCTTCCTGGAGGTTTATCAGAACTGCAACATCTTCAATGATGGCACTTTCAAATCCTTCACCGACCGCGAAGTGCGCGACGACCGGCTGCTTTATCTCGAACACGGCAAACCGCTGCTCTTCGGCAAGAACAAGCAGCAAGGCATCCGGCTCAACACCCAAACGATGGGTGCCGAAGTCGTGACTGTCGGCGAAAACGGCGTGACCACCGACGACCTGCTCAGGCACGATGAAAACTCGGCGCGCAGTTATCTGGCTTATATCCTGGGACGCTTTCAGTATCCTGATTACCCCGTGCCGATGGGTGTCCTGCGCCAGGTCTTGCGACCGACTTACGAAGAGATGCTGGCCGGTCAGATCAAGACGGCCATTGAGAAAAAAGGCCCCGGCGATTTGCGCAAGCTGTTGCACAGCGGCGAAACCTGGACGATCAACTGAAGTTCTGGGTTCTAAGTTCTGGGTTCGGAGCGCAACGGCTGCTTTCAACCTCTGAACCCAGAACTTAGAACCCAGAACCCAGAACTAGGGATATATGTCTTTCCTTTCAGAAATCATCAACACCGTCAAAGAGATCGCCTACGTGGCGAAATCCACTGCACAGGGCATGAGCGTGACGCTCAGCCACATTCCCGGCAAGAAGGACACGATCAGTTATCCCGACGAGCCGGTGCAGATTTTCAAACGCTTCCGGGGCGAGCATTACCTGGGTGTGGATGAGAACGGCAAGGAACTGTGCGTGTCGTGTTTCCTGTGCGCGGCGGCTTGCCCGGCGGATGCCATCTACATCGAAGGCGCTGAAGACCCACGTCCATACGAACAGCGTGGCTCGCAGGATCACCGCTACGCCAAGATTTATCAGATTGATTACGGGCGCTGCATCCTCTGCGGCTTTTGCGTAGACGCCTGTCCGACCGACGCCATCAAGCACGGCCATAATTTTGAATGGGCTGTTTACACGCCCGGCGAAATGACCAAGGACAAAGAATATTTGCTGGCCAACCTCTGGCGCGAACCGGATGTAAAGCCGAATGAAAAGCAAAAAGCCCGCGCGGAAGAATTGCTGAAGAAGCATCCGCACGAGCCGTTCAATCTCGTCTTGCAGTAAGCGGACTGGCAACACCGAAAGTGAAAAGGCTGTGGCGCGCGCCCAGTTTTGACAAAGCCGCGCGCCACAGCCTTTTATTTTTCCGCCGCTTCTTCCCAACTCGAAAGCAGCAAGGTGTAACCGGTCAGCACGCCTTCGGCCACAATCCGCTTGCCGACCAGCCGCTCCAAGGTTTCATCGTGAAAGGGGTTGCCACCTTGGCGGCGCAACACATATTCACCCTCAGCCGTGGCCAGCAGCACAGCGTTGCGTTCGCTTTTGGAACCCGCCGCGAAGGGTTTTTTGATGACGTTGCCGGTGCACTGCATAAGCTCACCCTATCACAACGCCACGGCTATTTGGCCAGCAGCTCTTGAAACGAAACCACTTTGCCATTGACCTCTTTGGCGACAATAGCCACCGTCGGTTTCAAGCCCTGGGTTGGTTGAATCGTTTTGCGCGCGCCCAATAAGACGTGTATCCGCATCTGGGCGCTCGAACTCTTGGCCAGCGCGCGTGTCTTCGGTTGCACTTTGGACGTGACTTCAAAACTCTGCGTGGTCACGGATTCCATGTTCGCCGCCGCGATCAATTGTTTGAGTTGTGGGGAACCGCTGGCCGCCGGTGCTGCTTTAGCTTTCAGGCCGCGCGCGGTGGCTTTGGGCGCCGCAATGGGCTGCGCGACGGCTTGGTTTTGGATGAGCCAGGCGCCGCGTTGCGCCAGTTGTTGGCGGCGTTCGATGCGTTCGTGCGGCAGGTCATGCGCGCTGAGGGCTTTCGCCATTGCGCGTTTAGGCGATGGCGCTGTCACCGGTTGGATGGACGGATCACCCAGCAGATTGAATTGCCCCAGGGTTTTCAAATCTACCGGATCGAGCGCCGACGCGTGTGAGGCGAATTCCTGGCGCGCTTCCAACACCGCGCGTCCGAGCGAAGCGCCTTGCAGGACGTGCTTCAAAAAGAATTGGCAGAGCAAATCCGCCGCGCTGTTGCCTTCCGCCGGGCCATAGGCAATTGTGGTGCTGCCGAGATAACCATAGGCCTTGTCCGCCAGATAGGTATTGCAAATCGGCATCTGCGGCGGCACGAGCAGCGTCGGATCAAACAACTCCGCGCCGTAACAGCATTCCATCGCCGCGACGGTGCCCTCACTCAATTTGCCGGCGATAAACGCGGCGCTGTGCGCCTGGGGAAACTTGTTGCCCGATTGACCATAAAAGAACGCATCCGCTGGCGCGCCGTGGCAGTTGATGAAATGCGCGCGTGCGTTGAGTTGCGCCGCCGTCCAATTCGGCCCTTGCGTTGGTGAAGTGCGCGACGTGGCAGCCGCGCCAAACAGATTGGTTAAGCTGAGCGTGGTGGACTTTTCCCAGACTTTTGCGCTGATGCCCAAAAAGGGTTGGTATTCACTCGCGGGCCGTTGTTGCGCCGTCGCCGCTGTGGTCAGCAAGCCCACGAGATACGCCGGGTCTTTGCCGCCCGTGAGATCGGGCAAGCGGCCCATGACGCGCGTCGGCCCAATGAAATCCTGCACCTTTTGGCTGTAGGGCGCATCGCAGGCGTAAGGCAAATCGCCATACGCGAATTTGTCAGGATCGTTGTCGCCATCAAACACAGGGTTGAGCAAATCCTGATGCGGCACGACATCCACCGCGCCCAGAATCATCAGGTATTCCGGCAGCAAGGCGCGATAGACGGCGTCAATGGCCTGTTTATTCTGTTTGGTATCGGATGGATCAGTGACGGCGGCGACCTTGAACGGTTTCATGGCGGCGGCGCTGTCGAGCGCGATGACGCGGGTTTTGAGACCGCGCGCTTTATCTGCCGCGATCAGCTTTTTCCAGGCAGTCTGAATTTGGGTCAGACCCTTGCCGTATTTTTTGCGCAAGGCGGCGACGTTCGTGACGATGATTTTGTCGTTCATAGTGGCTGCTCCTTGTTGAAGGTTTGTGTAAAACTTAGGTTTGATTTTTCGGCTTACGGCGTGAGCGCGCGTCACGCCAAGAAATTTGCACTGCAAGCGGGAGAGCAACGAACGCGCGCAGCTTCACGCCCAAGCCGGGCAAAGTCAAGCGCGACAATTCGTGCGAATGATCTGGGGCAACAGCAAATGATCTTGCCGCAGATGAACGCTGCGAGACGCGGTTGAAAGTGACAGACGAAATGCACTCATCTGCGTTGCCCGGCGTTCATCTGCGGCTAACGTTGCTCGGCGGTTTCCAACACCGACTTGTACGGATCAACCAGCAGCCACATCAGCGCGCCCACCGCAAAAACAGCGGCCATCACATAAAACGGCAGCGCCCACGAATTGAACTTCTCCACCACGTAACCCACCACCAACGGAGCCAGCGCGCCGCCGATGTTGCCGAATGAATTCATAAAGCCCGTCACCACGCCCGCATTGCGCCGCCCGACATCCAGACACACCGACCAGGCCGCGCTGATCGTGGCGGACTGGCAACACAAGGCCAACGCCAACAAGACCGCCGCGCCGACCCGGTTTTCGACTTGCGGCACGGCCAGCAGCAACAAGCCGCTCATAGCCGCACGCGCCGACGCCGCAGCGTGCGATCTTCAAGCCGTGCGTGCGCGCCAGCCGGTCAGTCAGCCAGCCGCCAAACCAGAAGGTGCCGATGCTCAGCACCCACGGCAGCGCCGCATACCATTTGGCATTGTCGGCAGGGAAGCCGCGCGCCTTGATCAAATAGGTCGGCAGCCACGTCAGATAAAAATACAAACTGTAAGCATAGGCGAAATACATCCCGCAAATTGTCGCCATGTTGCGGCTGGTGAAGAGCGCCCGCCAGGGTACGTGATGCGCCTGCGGGGTGGTTTTAGCGTCCGTCGCGCCGCCGCGTATCAAAGCGACTTCGGCGGCATTCACGGCGGGATGCTCTTCGGGTTTGTTGCGGAACCAGCGATACCAGACCACTGCCCAGGCCGCGCCCAGCAAGCCGAATTCAACAAACGTCCAGCGCCAGCCCTGCCATTTCTGCAAGGTTAGCACCAACGGCGCGCTCAACGCTGCGCCCGTCGCCAAGCCGCGAAACGACATGCTCATCCCGCGCCCTTGTTCGGCTTGCGGCAGCCAATCGGCCACGCTGCGAGCAATGTTCGGAAAAGCGCCCGCTTCGCCCGCGCCAAACAAAAAACGAATCGCAAACAGCGACCAGAAGCCAAACACTGCGCCCGTCAGCGCCGTGAACAGCGACCACCACAACACAATGCGCGTCAACGCCAGTCGTGTCCCGTAGCGGTCGCCCAGCCAGCCGCTCGGAATCTCAAACGCGGCGTAAGCCACCGTGAACGCGCTGAAGACGTAACCCATCTGCGTCGGCGTGAAACCGAACTCCGCCGTGATCGCGGGCGCGGCGGCAGCGATGCAGACGCGGTCGAGATAGGTGATGACGGCGAGCGCGTAAAGCAGCCATAAGACGCGCTGGCGGGTGTGAGTTGGCAATGGTTCAGACATGGAGTTCAGCTTGGAAGGCGCACGATGGATGTCGCTGGTCGTGACAAAACGTTGATTGCCCGGCGCCAAAAAAGCTTGCGCGGGCAACGTCAGTCGTCTGGTTGTTCGCTTGGCGCAAGGCCAAAGGGTCAATGAGGGCGCGATGGTAGGTAGGAGGATGGATTCTGTCAATCTGCGTCACGGCCCATCGTCCTGCCTGTCAGGGCTTTTGCAAAGTCGCCAGCGGGAGTCAGTCGAAGGTCTGTGGCGGATGTTTTGAGGACTTTGCAAAAGCCCTGCGCTGAGTGCGGCGGCGGCACGCTGGCCCGAGCCTGGCGTTTGATGGCATTCCTTCAGCAGATTGAAATGTCTGCAAATGCAAGCAGTTGGGTTTCAATTTTAGATTTCTTTTGGAAAGATTTCAGGCTGGACTCATTGCTGAATGCCTGGCAGCAAGTTAGTAACATCAGACACGCTGAGCCATGATGTGACTGGCGCGTCCTCGGCCACAATGAAAATTGCTTTGCTGGCTTGACTGGGAAATTTCCTAAAATTTGCTTTTATTCTGTCCGACTTTGCCCCGCTGAGGGTTCGCCCTTGCGCATGGGCTATGCGCATAGCCTTTGAGCATTGTTGGATTGCCGATGAGGTTTACCAAAGAGGTTGTTATGAAGAATTTGCTCTGTGTTTTTGCTCTGCTTCTGAGTCTGGCCGCGACCGGCCTCGCACAAACCAATCGCGGCGGCATCAGCGGTACCGTGACGGACGTGACTGGCGCGGTTGTGCCCGGCGCCAAAGTCACGATTACGAATGCCGGTACAAACCAGTCTCAAACACTGACGACCTCGTCGGATGGGGCGTTTAACGCGCTGTCGCTTGAGCCGGTGGTGTATCGCATCACCGTGGAAGCCACGGGCTTCAAGAAAGCCGTGCTCAACAATGTCAAAGTGGATACCGCCAGCACCGCCACGGCCAACATCGCCCTCACGCCCGGCGAAGTCGCCAACGAAGTCACGGTGACCGCCGAGTCTCCGCTCATCAATGCGGAAAGAGGCACGACGAGCCAGACCATCACGGAGCGTCAGATTCAGGACGTGCCGCTCAACAACCGCAGCGTGCTCGATCTGGCCGTGACGATTCCCAACGTCTCAGGCGACGCGGGCAGCGAAGACCCGGAAGTCACTTCCGGGCAACCAGTGCCCGGCTTCAATTTGAGTTTGAATGGTGGACGGCCCGGCAGCACTTCGATGCTGGCGGATGGCGTCAACAATACCGGCGTCGGCATCGGGCGCGCGGTGGTCAGCTTCACGCCGGAGACGGTGCAGGAATTTACGATCCAAACCTCGGCGTATTCGGCTGAGTTCGGCACGACCGGCGGCGGCGTCATCAACATCACGACCAAGTCCGGCACCAACAGTTACAACGGCGTGGCGCTCTGGTATCACCGCAACCCGCTGACCAACTCGCGACCTTTCCGCGTGGGCACGGCGCCGCGGCCAGCCAACAATCTGCGCTACAACCAATTTTCAGGTTCGGTTGGCGGCCCGATTTGGCTGCCCAAAAAAATCTTCGGGCCAGCCGGATACGATGGCCACGACAAGACGTTTTTCTTCTTCGCCTATGAGCCGCGTTATCGCAAGGATTTTGTGACATCAACGGGGTTGCTGCCTAGCGCCGCCGAACGCGCGGGCGATTTTTCAAATCTGGTGCGCACCACCAGCGGCTTTTTGCCGGCGGCGGTGGCCGCCAAGTTCAATCAGACTTCGACCGGCCCGGCGAATATCTATCAACAGTTCGCGCTGACCGGCGGCAGGCTGACGCCGTTGGCGCAAACTTGCACGGTGGCAGGGGCGACGACGGCGTTCTTCTGCCAATTCCCCGATAACAAGATTCCGCAGAACATGCTCGATCCGACAGCGTTGCGGCTGTTGCAACTGATGCCGCCACCCGGCGAATACTTCGACGATTCGGGGCTGGTCAGAAACTTCCTGCTGGAACGTTCCGTGCGGCAGGACGAAAAACGCTACACGCTGCGGCTCGATCACAGCTTCACCAGCAAATTCAAAACGAACTTCCGCTTCACCAAAACGCCCGCCGTCGGTATTCGCGGCGCGGGCAATGACGTGAACGGCAACACCGGCGTTTACAGCGACGCCAAACAGTACCTCTTCACTTTTAACAACATCATCACGCCGACGCTGCTCAACGATCTGCGGCTCAATTACACGCGCGGCAATTTCAGCGAGGATTTCTCGCCCGAATTCGCCATCAAGACCGGGCGCAGTTTGTCTAACGAATACGGCCTGCCGAGTTTGACCAAAGGCGGGCTGCCGCTGTTCTTTTTGACGCAGGACAACGGCTATGTGAACGCCGACCTGGGTGCGGGCGGTTCGACCAATAACTTCAACGTCGAAGAACGCTTCAATCTCAACGACGTGGTTTACTGGACGCGCGGCAACAAGACCTGGAAGTTCGGCGTTGATCTCGATCACGCGCTACTGAACGTCACACCCTTCTTTGCGGCTTCCGGCGGGCGCTGGCAATTCCGCACCGTCAACACCAGCAACAATCGTGGGACGGGGCTGCCCAACGGCGGCAATGACCTCGCCAGCTTTTTACTGGGTGTGCCGAACGCGGTGGATGTGCGCCCGTTGCTGCTCGATTACAACTACCGCTGGAACAGCGGCGCGGCCTTCATCCAAAACGATTGGAAGGTGCGCCCGAATCTCTCGCTCAATCTCGGCATGCGCTATTCGCTGCAATATCCGCGCGCCGAAAAGAACAACCTGCAAGGCGTCTTCCGGCCTGATCTGACGCAAACGATCACGCTCACCGAAACGCAACGCCGCGCCATTGCCAGCGGGACAGGCGGTTTGGGCATTCTGGCGACCGATCCGATTCCCAGTTTTGTGCCGACCAACGTTCAGATACCGGCGTTTGCGTTTGCCGGTCAGGGCGGGCGCTCGAAATATGTCACGCCGGTGGATTACTGGGGTCTCGAACCGCGCTTCGGTTTCGCCTGGAGTCCGAAACTGCGCTGGGTGCAAGAGCGCCATCTGGTCGTGCGCGGCGGTTATGGCCTGTCGCACGCGCCGCTGACGGGGAATAACCGCAATCCGTCGCCGGATTTCGGCGGCTTTACCACCGTGGGCACGACCTTGACGGGGTCATCCGGCACGGCGGATGCGACCCTGCCGGTGCGGCTGTCCTTCAATCAACCCTTGCAAGGCACGGGCACGCCGCTCAATACCCTGTTGGGCACGAATGCCGACGGCATCGTTTATGGCAACGGCATCGGCGTGCCGGGCTTCGCCAATGATTTCAGCAACGGCAAAGTCCCTTACGCCCAGAACTGGAACCTGGCATTTCAATTTGAAGTCTTGAAAAACACCTCGGTCGAAGTGGCGTATGTCGGCAACAAAGGCACGCATCTGTACCTGCCGTTGGTCAACCTGAACCCGCGCAATCTGGACTTCGTCAATTTTCTGGAAGCGAACAACATTCCGGCGGAAGGCACGTTGGCCGATCCGCTGGGCCGCCGCAATTTGCTGGGCGCGGTGGTTACGATCCAGCGCAGCAGCATCGCGACCCCGTATTTCGGCTTTAACGAACTCAATCGTTACTTCGATCCGTCGGCCAACAGCATTCGCCACGCCGTCTATGTGGACGTGCGCCGCCGCGTGCGCAATGGCTTGACGCTGACGGCCAATTACACCTTTGGCAAATCCATTGACGACGCCTCGGACGCCAACCCGGATGTCAGAGTGCTGACGACCGGCACGACGCGCGGCCAGGTTTCGTATGGCGCGCCGCGCAAAGGCGACCGTTCAATCTCGACCTTCGATCTCAAACATAACGCCAGTTCGACCTTCATCTACGATCTGCCCTTCGGCAAGGGGCGCAAGCTGCTGGCCGGCGCGCCCAGCGTGGTGAATGCCGTCGTTGGCGGCTGGACGACTTCGGGCGTGATCCGCTATCAGGGTGGCCAGCCCTTCATTCCGTTTATCACGGACACGAACAAACTGGGCGGCACGAATCGCACCGTCCGGCTCGACCTGGTGCCGGGCGTGCCGCTGAAGAACCCGCTGTATTCGCCCAGTTGCGTGATTGGCTCGAACTGCGAACCTTATATCAATCCGGCGGCGTTTATGCGTCCGGTCAAAGGCAAATTGGGCAGCGCCCCGCGCACGCTGGATGTGCGCGCACCACTACAGGAATACTTTGATCTTTCGATCCAGAAAAACTTCCAGCTTCCGCATCTGGGCGAGAAACGCCGCGTGCAGTTCCGTGTGGACATGATCAATGTCTTTAATCACCCCAACTTCCGCTACGTAAACACGGGCAACACGCCGCCGGGCTTCGGCACCTTCCCGACTGAGATTACCACCGAGGCCGAGGCGGTCACGTTGCCCAACGGCGTGGCAGGCACGCGCGGAGCGGTGATTACGGCGGCGGAATACAACACCTGGGCGGCCTTCAACGGGCAGCCGCTTTCCACGACGACGGCGGGCGCGGCGCAACTCGCGGCCATTCGCGCGCGCGTGAATGCGACCCGGTTGCCGAACACCGTTGTGACGAACGCGCCCGCCTCGGCGCTGCCGGCGGATTTCTTCCACGTTCCGATTCCGCAGGGCTTCGCCACCCGCAATGCGAATTCCTTCGATCTCAACACGCTCGAAGGCTTCAAGCTGTACCGCTTGCGGCAGACTTACGATCCGAACTTCGGGACGCTGTTCGCGGTGAGCAACCCGCGCTACATCCAGTTCGGTATTCGCATCTTTTTCTAGGTTGATGCGGTACAGGGAGCGGTAGCGAACTGGTGACTTTGAGTTCTGCAACACTCAGAGTCACCAGTTCGCTACCGCTCCCTGTACCGTACCGCTCACCGCCCACCGACGGAGGCGCAATGCATCTCAAGCGGTTGTTATGGCTGCTGTCATTGTGTGTGACGCTGGTAATTGTGACGCCCGCGCAATCCAGCCACCGCTTTGATTTCGGGCCAGGCCAAACCGCTGCCGGTTACACACAGGTTTTACCGGAGACGCTTTACAACCAGGAACGCGGCTACGGCTTTGAACCCGGCGCGGCCCTCAAAGGTGTGGTGCGGGACGGCAAAGACGCGCTGCGCAGCGACCTCATCACCAGCACGCAACCCTTTTATTTTTCTGTCGCGGTGCCGCCGGGCAATTACCGCGTCACCGTTACGCTGGGCGATCAGGCCGAAGCCACGGCGACGACCATCAAAGCCGAGCTCCGGCGGTTAATGCTGGAGAGCGTCGCCACTAGCAAAGGCCAATTCATCACGCGCAGCTTCATCGTCAACGTGCGCACACCGCAGTTTCCGGGTGGCGAAGTCCGGCTCAAAGACCGCGAGAAAACGACCGAATGGTGGGCCTGGGATGAAAAACTGACGCTCGAATTCAACGGCGCGCACCCGGCGGTCTGTGCGCTGGAAATCACGCCGGTCGAAGTGCCGACGGTGTATCTGCTCGGCGATTCGACCGTCTGCGATCAGCCGCGCGAGCCGTATAACAGTTGGGGCCAGATGCTGTCGCGCTTTTTCAACGACCGCGTCGCCGTCGCCAATCACGCCGAATCGGGCGAATCGTTGAAAAGCTCGCTGGGCGCGCGACGCCTGGACAAAGTGCTCAGCCTCATCAAACGCGGCGATTACCTCTTCCTGCAATTCGGCCACAACGATCAGAAAGAAAAGGGCGAGGGCCTTGGCGCGTTCACGAGTTACAAAAGCGATTTGAAGAAGTTCGTCGTCGCCGCGCACGCACGCGGCGCCGTGCCGGTGCTGGTGACTTCGGTGCAGCGGCGAACTTTTGGAACGGAGGGTGATGCGCAGGGCAAGATCACGAATTCGCTGGGCGATTATCCCGACGCCGTGCGGCAGTTGGCGCGCGAAGAGCAGGTCGCGCTGATTGATCTGCATGCCATGAGCAAGACGCTTTATGAAACGTTGGGGCCGGTCGGCTCCGGCGTGCTGTTCAAAGAGGGCGACGGCACGCATCACAGCAATTATGGCAGTTACGAACTGGCGCAATGCATTGTCGCGGGCATCCGGGCGAACAAGCTGGGCTTGGCAAAGTATCTGGTCAAAGACCTGCGGACGTTTGACCCCGCGCATCCCGCTGCCTTTGCGCAATTCGCCGTGCCGCCGAGTCCGCAACAAACGAATGTCAAACCGCTGGGGAATTGACCTGGGTACGCACCGCTTCCAGCGTGCTCTCGGCTGTGGCGCACTTCCTTCCGGCCGGTGTTGGTCTTATGCCGAGAGCACGCTGGAAGCGGTGCGTACCTAGTACTCCATCAAGCTGAAAATGAGGGATGTAGGGCGGGATTTAATCCCGCCCTACATCCCGGATGCGCTCTCAGCATCCATCATTTTTACCTTGATGGAGTACTAGGTTAAAAGAACACATGCTGAAACGTCTCCGCATTTTCATCTCTGCTTTGACCGTGTTCAACGGCGCGGCCACGCAAGAACGCGCGCCGCGCCAGATGGAAAAACTGGGGCACGGCGTGGCTTTTAACTGCCTTGCTTCGTGCTCTTCGTCTCTTCGTGGTGAAAGAGTTTTGTCAAAGAATTTTTGGACTTTACTGAAATGTGAGGGCTTATGCGTGAATGCATCTTGATGGCTGTCTTGTTGGCCTGCGCCGTGTTGAACGCGCTGGCGCAAGAACCGCCGACCGAATGGATTGATCCCGCCACAGGCCACAAAGTCGTGCGTCTGTCGCGTGAACCGGGCAGCCAGAGTCTGTACTTTCATCAAAACGCCTATACGCCCGACGGCCAGAAACTCATCATTACCACGCCGAACGGGTTGGCGACGCTCAACCTGAAAACACGCGCCATCGAGCAGGTCGTAGCGGGCCGCGTCAATGTGATTGTGACCGGACGCAAGAGCGGCTTGGTCTATTACGTCAAAGATCGCGCCGTCTTTGCCACGCAGCTCGAAACCAAAGCGACGCGCGAAATCGCCAAGCTGCCGCCGCGCGGGTCGGTCGCTTCGGTCAACGCCGACGAGACCTTGCTCTTGGGCAGCTTGATGGAAGGTGAGACGCAAAGCAGTTACGCGCAAGGCCCGGCTCCCGATGCGCCGCGTCCGACGCCGCCCGAGGTGCGCGGGCCGCAGGGGCAAACGCTGACCTTCGCCGAGCAAAAAGAAGTGCGGCTGAACACGCGGCTGGAACAGCGGCTGCCGATGGCGCTGTTTACGATCAACACGCAAACGGGCGAACTCAAAACCATTCATCGCGCGACCGACTGGCTCAATCATCTGCAATTTTCGCCGACCGATCCGGGGCTGCTGATGTTTTGTCACGAAGGCCCCTGGCACAAGGTGGATCGCATCTGGACGCTGCGCACGGACGGCACGAAGCTGACCAAGATTCACACACGCACGCTGAACATGGAGATCGCGGGCCACGAATTTTTCAGCGCCGACGGCCAGACGATCTGGTACGACCTGCAAACGCCGCGCGGCGAAGATTTCTGGGTCGCCGGTTACGAACTCGCCACGGGGGCGCGCACCTGGTATCACCTGCAACGCGACGAATGGTCGGTGCATTTCAACGTTTCGAATGACGGCAAACTTTTTGCGGGCGATGGCGGCGACAACGAGATGGTGGCGCACGCCAAAGACGGCAAATGGCTTTATCTCTTCCGCCCGGAAGGCATCCCGGACGTGGCGGGGATCAAAGCGCCGAACGCCAAAGAGTTAATCAAACCCGGCTTTTTCAAAGCGGAGCGGCTGGTCAATATGAGCAAACACGATTATCGGCTGGAACCGAATCTCACGTTTACGCCCGACGGCAAATGGCTGGTGTTTCGCTCGAATATGCATGGGGCTTCACACGTGTACGCCGTCGAGCTTGCAAAACCTTAAACACTAAATTCACGAGCAAAAAGTAAGCAGGTCTAGACAGGATGAACAGGGTTGCTAACGGATTCACAGCAAGTGTCGCTACAGGGCGTCAGTAATACGTGATTTGAATCCTGCTAATCCGCCCTTCGATCCTGTTGATCCTGTCTAAAAGCCTGATTGTTTTTGCCTGGTTACGGATGACGCCAGTCCGCTGAAACAGCGGGAACCGGCGTCAGTTTCAACCCCAATATCGGCCCTACCTTCAGAAAGAGAGGCAATGTATGACGCAGACAAACTCAAGGCAGCTTCGGCTCTGGTGCTTGTTATTCCTGGCGCTGTTCACCGCGCCGCTGGCGTTGGCGCAAATCGGCGGCGCAGGCTCAATACAGGGTGTCATCTCCGATGCGACGGGGGCAGTCGTGCCCGCTGCGGCGGTGACGGCGACCAACCTCGCCACGGGCGTGAAGCTTACGCGACAGACGACGGCGGCGGGCTTGTATGTACTCACGCCGCTGCCGCCGGGCGAATACACCGTCTCCGTTACGGCCACTGGGTTCAAACCGCTCGTGCAGGAAAAGGTGATCGTGGACGCGCTCAGCACCGTGGGCCTCAATCTGGCGCTACAGGTCGGCGCGACAACTGACACCGTCACCGTGACCTCCGCGCCCGCGCAATTGAGCACCTCAGACGCCCGGCTCGGCACGACGATGCGCAATGAGTTGTATACCAATTTGCCGTTGGCGATGGGCACCGCTGTCGCGGGTTCCGGCATTGGGCAGGGGCCGCGCAATCCGGGTGCGTTTATCTTCCTGTTGCCCGGCGTTTCCGAAGGGAATCGTTGGGGCACGATCAATGGCGCGCAGGGCTTTTCCAAAGATGTTTTCATCGAGGGCGTGCCCATCACCGACCCGATTCAGCAGGGCGAAGGCCGCACGATCAGCCTGGGCGTTTCGGTCGAAGCCGTCGAACAGTTCCAGGTCGAAACCAGCGGGACGGGTGTCGAGTTCAACGGGCAAGGCTCAGAGAATTACACGATCAAATCCGGCAAGAGCGAATTTCATGGCTCCGGGTTTGAGTATTTGCGCAACACCTCGTTGGACGCGCGTGGCTTCTTTCCGAGCATTCGCCCGGTCGAACATCAAAATGAATTTGGCGCGACCATCGGCGGCCCCATCGTCAAGAAAAAGGCTTTTTTCTTTTTCTCCTACGACGGTTGGCGCTATCGCGTGACCAGCCCCACGCAATTCGTTTCGCTCCCGACGCTGAAAATGCGGCAGGGCGATTTCACCGAATTGCCGGTGGCGATTTACGATCCGCTGACGACGGTCGCGGTGGCTGGGGGCTTCAGCCGCACGCAGTTCAGCGACCCCACGCGCGCGACGACGGCCAATCCGCTGGGCCTCAATATCATTCCGGCCAATCGCATTTCGTCCATCTCGAAAGTCTATCAATCGCTCCTGCCCAACCCGACCACGACGGGCATTGCGAACAATTACCTCGGCTCGGTGCCGGTGGCGTACAACAACAACAGCTACAACGCCAAGGTTGATTACAACCTGACGGCCAATCAGCGCCTGTCGGGCATCTATACCCACGGCAAGCGCAGCCAGCCGGGGCCGTATCGCGAAACCAGTGCCGGCACGCCGCAATCGGCCTTGCCGCTGCCTTACACCGATACGCGGCTGGTCGAAGAAATTCCGACGGTGATCCAGGGCAAACATAGCTGGACGATCAATTCCGCGCTGGTCAATCAACTCAGCTTCGGCTTCAACCATCTGTTCGTTCCCATCACCAACGCCACATCTGACGGCAAGTGGTCAACCAAATCGGGCCTCAAAGGCTTGCCCGCCGGGGACGCCAGCGATGCCTTTCTGGAAGCGGCCTTTGGCGGCCCCAATGCGCCGGCGGGCTGGCGCGGCACAGGTTCGCGCGATTTCGAAGACAACAATTACAACTACACCTTGCAGGACAGCCTGCTGTGGGTGAAGAACAAGCACTCGTTCAAATTCGGCTTTCAATACCAACGCACCTCCGACCATACCAAAACCAACGACACCGGCAGTTTGCTGACGACGAATTTCAGCAATCTACAGACGGCGGGTTTCAATGCGACCGGCGGACTGTTGAGCGGCACGGGCAACGCCTATGCCAGCTATTTGCTGGGCGCGCTCAATTCGGCGACGGTGAACGAAGATGCCGTCGTGCTGACTTACGCGCAGTTCAGCAGCTATGCCTGGTGGGTGGCGGACGATTTCAAAGTGAACTCGCGGCTGACGCTCAATCTGGGGCTGCGCCATGACATCATGCTGCCTTACACTGAACGGGACAGTTACTTCACCTTCCTCGACATCACCGCGCCCAATCCGGCGGCGGGCGGCCTTCCGGGCGCCTTGCGCTTCGGCGGCAAGCGCGCGCCGTCAGCGATTAGCTGCAATTGCGATCAGATCATCAACACCTATTACAAAGCCTTTGGCCCGCGCCTCGGTTTTGCGTATGCCTGGAATGACAAGACGGTCGTGCGCGGCGGGTACGGCATGATGTATTCGCGCAGCGGCGCGGTCGGTGGCCGCGATGGCGCGCGCATCGGCACGGGCTTGACGGGCATCAATGCCAACGCGCCGATTGTCAGCCCGAATGGCTCCTTCACGCCGGCGCTCTATTGGGACAACGGCATCCCGGCGTATGCGAAAGGGCCGATCTATGATCAGACCTATCAGACCGGCTTCAACGGCACCGGTTCAGGCGGCGCCGTGACGTTTGGCGACCCATATAGCCAGCCGCCGCGCTATCAGAATTGGAACCTCTCGGTGCAACGTTCGCTGACCAATTCGCTGGTCGTGACGGCGGCATACGTCGGCAGCAACGGCAAACAATTGCGCGGCGGCGGACGCGGCATTTATTCAAACCAGTTAGATCCCAAATATCTGGTCTTGGGCAATCTGCTCACGCAAACCGCGACACCCGCGAACGTCACGGCGGCAGCGGTCATCGTGCCGGGCGTCAAGCTGCCCTTCGCCACCTTCGCCGGAACCATCGCGCAGATGTTGCGCCCGTTCCCGCAATACAACAGCGTCAGCGATGTTTACGGCAACGTCGGCCAATCGAATTACAACGCCTTGCAGTTGTCCATCCAGCAACGCCTTTCCAACGGGCTGACGTTTAATTTCAACTACACGCGCAGCAAGGCGCTGGGCACCATCAACGGCAATCGCAGCGCCTATATTCAAGAAAAACACCTTTCGACCACCGATCAACCGAACATTCTCAACGCGTTTTATTCCTACGAACTGCCGTTCGGGAAGGGGCGCATGTTCGAGCCCAAGAACATCGTCGCCCGCTCGGCAGTGAGCGGCTGGCAGATTTCGGGCATCACGCGCTATGCCACGGGGGCGCCGCTCGGCCCCTTCACGGCGAATTGCAACGTGCCGCAGGCGGGCACCTGCTGGGCCAGCTACAACCCAAACTTTACCGGCCCGGTGCGCATCAACGGCGCCTGGGGCAACGGCAATGTGCTGGGCGCGGTGGCGGGCGCTACGCCGTTTATTGACGTGAATGCCTTCATCTCGCCCGCGTCGTTCACGTATGGCAACACGCCCGCGACGGGCGCGTATGGCTTGCGCAATCCGCACTTCGTGAATCAGGACTTGAGCCTCTCGCGGAATTTTTACCTGCATGAAAATCTGAAGTTCGCCTTTGGGGCTGATGCGTTCAACATTTTCAATGTGGTACGCTTCGGTTCGATCAACACGAACATCACCAGCGCCAGCTTTGGCAAAGTCGGTTCGCAAGCCAATTTGCCGCGCGTCTTCCAGTTCAAGCTCAGACTTGAATTCTGAGGCGCGAATTGACTGGTTTTTCCCCTACATTCAAGTGCTTGTCATTACCCAAATCTTTGCACAAATTCAGCCCGCGAAGGCGGGCGGCAGCATAAAGCCTGGGGTGAAGGCATAGCCGGAACCCCAGGAAAGCGACAAATTGAAGCACCCAGCCCGCGAAGGCGGGCGACAGACATTGATTGACTGCCCACGCTCTGCCGCCCGCCTTCGCGGGCTGGGCGGGTTTTCGCCAATGCTCCCAGGGTTCCGCGCGGGCGCGCTCCACCCTGGGCTTTATGCTGCCGCCCGTCTTCGCGGGCTAAAAACCCGACCACACGTTTCGTGCAAGGATTTGGGTAATGACAAGCATTCAAGTGCAGGCCGAACAAGTTTATTGTGCTAGAGCGTGGGACAAGCCGTTTGCTTGTCCCACACCAATCACTTTATGAAAATGAAACAACTGATCCGCACTGGCTGCTTTACCGTGGGAGCGTTTGGGCTGGCGTTTTGGCTGCTGGCCCAACCGTTCAAAGCCCACACGCAAAGCCACACCATCACCGTGCAAGTGGACAAACCGCGCGCTGCCGTAAGCCCCAATCAATACGGCATCTTTTTTGAGGACATCAATTTTGGCGCTGACGGCGGTATTTACGCCGAACTGATCAAGAACCGTTCGTTTGAGTTTCCCGCTGGATTGATGGGTTGGAGCAAGTTAGGGGCGACAGGCGAGGCGCGCGTGCTGGAAAGCGAAAACCGGCAAACCAACAATCGCCATTACCTGCAACTGCGCGGCACAGGCATCAGCAACAACGGCTTTCGCGGCATCGGCATCAGCCAAGGCGCGGAATACCTGTTCTCGCTGCAAGCGCGCAACACAGGTGGCGCGCCCGTCGGTTTGCGCGTCGAACTGGTGAATGCGAGCGGGAAACCTGTGGCCCAAGCCCGGCTGCGCGGGATCAAGGGTGACTGGAAAACCTATCGCTTCACGTTGCGCGCGACGGCTACCGAAGCCAACGCCCAACTCAACCTGATTCCCGAAAGCGGCGGCGCGCTCGATCTCGACGTCGTTTCGCTTTTCCCGAAAGCGACCTGGTCAGGGCGCGCCAAGGTGTTGCGCGCCGATCTGGTGCAATTGCTCAAAGACCTGCAACCCGCGTTCATACGCTTCCCCGGCGGCTGCATCGTCGAGGGCCGCAATCTGAGCGAACGCTACCAATGGAAGACCACGCTCGGCGACCCGGCGGAACGCAAGCTGCTCATCAATCGCTGGAATCTCGAATTCAAAACGCGCAACCCCGAACGCGCGCCCGCCGATTACTTCCAATCCTTCGGGCTGGGCTTCTTTGAATACTTCGAGCTTTGCGAGGACGTGGGCGCAGAGCCGCTGCCGATTTTGAATTGCGGCATGGCCTGCCAGTTCAACACGGGCGAACTCGTGCCGCTCGATCAACTCGATCCGTACATTCAAGACGCGCTCGATCTGATCGAATTCGCCAACGGCTCGGTCGTCACACCCTGGGGGCGCAAACGCGCCGAGTTGGGACACCCCACGCCATTCAATATGAAGCTGCTCGGCGTCGGCAATGAGCAGTGGGGGCCGGATTACATCCCGCGTTACGAAGCCTTTGCCAAAGCGATCAAGGCCAAGTATCCGAATATCACACTGGTTTCGAGCGCCGGGCCGTTCCCGGATGGCGACCGGTTCAATTTCCTCTGGGACAAGTTGCGCGCGCTCAACGCCGATTCGGTGGACGAGCATTACTATCGTCCGCCCAAATGGTTTTTGGACAATGCCAACCGCTACAACGACTACCCGCGCACCGGGCCGAAGGTGTTTGCGGGCGAATACGCCGCGCACGTTACGGTGCAGGGCCGCCCTGACCGGCCCAATAATTGGGAAGCCGCCTTGGCCGAAGCGGCCTTTCTGACCGGCCTGGATCGCAATGCCGACGTGGTGACGATGGCCTCGTATGCGCCGCTCTTCGCGCACGTGGATGCCTGGCAGTGGTCGCCGAATCTGATCTGGTTCGACAACCTGCGCAGCTTCGGCACGCCCAGCTATTACGTGCAAAAACTGTTCAGCCAGCAGCGCGGGACAGACATTTTGCCCGTGACGGTGAATGGCGCGGCCCAAAACGGCCAGCAGCAGCTTTACACGTCGGCTTTGTGGCAGGGAAAAACAAACGAAGTCATTTTGAAACTGGTCAATACCTCTCCAACGTCTATGATAGTGCACATCAATCTTTCCGGCGCTGGCCGGATCACAAAACCCGCGCAAGTCATCCGCCTGGCAAGTGATGATCTGAAAACGGAAAACAGTCTGGACGCGCCCAAGCGGCTCGCGCCAGTCGAACAGCAAGCCGTGCTCAAAGCAGCCGAGTTCGACCAAACGTTGCCGCCGCAATCGCTGACAGTTTTGCGCGTGCTGTGTGCGAAGTAGGTGCGGTACAGGGAGCGATAGCGACCTGGTTGCTCCCGGTTGCTACTCCTTGGAGCAACCAGGTCGCTACCGCTCCCTGTACTGCATCGCCAATAACCAAGAGAGGAACACATTCAATGTATTCAAGAAGAGAATTTGGCAAGCTGACGCTGGTGGGATTGCCATTGTCTATCTCGTCCTTAGGGTCCCTTGGGTCATCCTTAGGGGCCTTCGGACAAGGCAAAGTCAGCGGCGTGCGCATCGGCATTCAGTCTTACAGCTTCCGCAATCTGGAACTGGACGCCGCCATCGCCGCCATGAAAGACATTGGCATCGGCGAGTGCGAGTTGTTTTCCGGCCACGTCGAGCCGCGCATGGGGCCGCCTCCTGGCATGGGGCCACGCCCGCAACAGCCCGGTTTGGCAGGCCCGCCCGCAGGTGGCCCGCCGCCAGGAGGCCGTCCGCCGGGGCAAGGGCCAACGCCGGAACAGCGCGAGGCGATGCGCAAACGCGCCGAAGAAGTGCGCAACTGGCGGCTGACCGTCTCGCTCGATCATTTCACGGCCATCCGCAAAAAGTTCGACGCGGCGGGCATCAAGTTGCAGGCCTACAACCTGAGCTTCAACGACAATTTTAACGATGAAGAGATTGAGCGCGGCTTTGAAATGGCCAAAGCGCTGGGCGTCAACCTCATCACGGCGTCTTCCACCTTGAAAGCGGCGAAACGTGTGGCACCCTTTGCCGATAAGCACAAAATCAAGGTCGCGATGCATGGGCATTCCAACCTGACCGATCCCAACGAATTCGCCAAGCCGGAAAGCTTTGAGGCGGCCTTGGCAATGTCGAAATACTTCGCGATCAATTTGGATGTGGGCCATTTCTTTGCGGCAGGTTTCGATCCGCTCGATTACATTGAGAAACATCACGCGCACATCACCAACTTGCACCTCAAAGACCGCAAGAAGGACAATGGGCCAAACACGCCCTGGGGCGAAGGCGACACGCCGATCAAAGCCGTGTTGCAGTTGCTGAAAACGAAGAAGTATGACATTCCGGCGAACATCGAATATGAGTATCGCGGCGACGATGCCGTCGCCGAGGTGCGCAAGTGTTTCCAATTCATCAAGACCGCGCTGGCGTAGCAGAAATCGTAGGGGCAGACCTGCGTGTCTGCCCCGGTGACCACAAGCGAATTCGCGGGCGTCAAACCCGACCGGGGCAGACACGCAGGTCTGCCCCTACGTTGAATCAACCAAGGAACAACAATGTCCAAAGAAAAAATCACCAGAAGAAAATTTGTCGCGGGCGCGACGCTGGCGGCAGCCGCCCCCATGATCGTCCCGCGTCACGTGTTGGGCGGCGTGGGTTACAACGCGCCCAGCGATACGGTCAACTTTGCGTTGATCGGTTGCGGCGGACAGGGCAAGACCGACGCGGCTGAACTCGTCACGGGCGGCCAAAACATGGTCGCGCTGTGCGATGTGGATTACGGCTACGTTGACCGCGAAGTCGCCAATCTCACTCGGCAGCGTGGCCCCGGCGGCCCCGGTGGCGGCGGCAGACCCGGCGGCGCGAATGCGCCCGCGCCCACGCCAGAACAGGCCGCGCGCATGCAGCAGCAGGCCGAAGAGCGCCGCTTGCAAGCCGAGAAATTGCAGGCCGCTTACAAGAGCGCCAAGCGGCATACCGACTTCCGCAAGATGCTCGAATCGCAAAAAGACATTGACGCGATTGTCGTCGCCACGCCTGACCACTTGCACGCCACGATTGCCAAAACCGCAATGGAACTGGGCAAGCACGCCTATGTCGAGAAACCGCTGACCTGGTCAATTCAGGAAGCGCGCGTGTTGCGCGAAACCGCCGCGCGCACCAAGGTCACCACGCAAATGGGCAACATGGGCCATTCCAGCGAAGGCGCGGCGCTTGTCAACGAGTGGATTCAGGCTGGCCTGATCGGCAAAGTCACAGAGGTCAACGTCTGGACGAATCGCCCCTTGGGCTTCTGGCCGCAAGGCGTGCCGCGCCCCAGCAAAATTGTCGCTGATGCGCCGGCCAACACACCTGCCAGCGGGCCTGGCGCGAATATGGGTTCGGATTGGACGGCGCGCTTGGTCAACCGCACGCTGGCTGCCGCGATGGACGGCAATTATCCGGTACCCAGCGGGCTGGAATGGGACTTGTTCCTCGGCCCCGGGCCGCAGGTGGATTACCATCCGATCTATCATCCGTTCAATTGGCGCGGCTGGTTGGATTGGGGCACGGGCGCCATTGGCGACATGGCCGCGCACTTGATTGACCATCCGTATTGGGCCTTGGGGCTGACCTATCCGACCAGCGTCGAAGCGACCTTCACGCCGTTTGGCACCGACCTGAAAAACAAACCCGTCAGTTATCCAATGGGTTCGCACGTCGTGTATCACTTCCCGGCGCGCGGCGCGCAACCGCCCGTCAAACTGACCTGGATGGATGGCGGCCTGATGCCCGCGCGGCCTGACGCCTTGCCGGACGATGTGCAACTCGACGGCGGCGGCGGCGCGATCTTCATTGGCGAAAAAGGCATCCTCGTCCACGGCACCTACGCCGCGAATCCGAAGCTTTATCCGCTATCGCTGATGGAAGCCACGGCCAAAGTGCCGAAGACTTACTTCCGCGTCGAGTCGAGCGGCGCGGGGGCCTTCGCCTCGGCCAAACATCGCATGAACTGGATCAGGGCCATCAAAGGCACTGAGAAGGCGACCTGCCCGTTTGAATACGCCACGCGGCTGACCGAAACCATGCTGCTCGGCGTCGTTGCGATGAAGGTCGGACAGAGCAAGAAGATTTACTACGACGGCGAGAAGGGGTTGATTACCAACAACTCCGATGCCAACCAGTACCTGCAACGTGAGTATCGCAAGGGCTGGACGTTGTAGCACACTAGCGTAGGGGCAGACCTGCGTGTCTGCCCTCAATGGCATTAGACGAATTTCGGTGCGACCAATCCGACCGGGGCAGACACGCAGGTCTGCCCCTACTTTCTGTGCGACAAAGAAGTGAGGCTGAAAACGCAGCGGGGCCAGCGCTATCGCTCGCTGGCGGAGTTGAAAGGGATTGTATGAGACAGCGGGTTCACCCCAAGACGCTAGCGCTTTGCCTGTTGCTGTTCGCGGTGTCGGCAGCGGCGCAAAGCACGCAGCCCAAACTTGAGCGCGGCTTCAAATACATCTTCAACGGCAAAGACCTGACCGATTGGGACGGCGACCCAAAGCTTTGGCGGGTCGAAGACGGCGCCTTGACTGGCATCGCGAATGGCACGTTGCGGATGAACAGCTTCATCATCTGGCGCGGCGGCACGGTCAAAGACTTCGAGATGCGCGTGCAGGTCAACATCACCCGCGAAGGCAACTCCGGCCTGCAATATCGCAGCGTCCTTTTGCCCGAAGCCGGGCCGTATGTCATGACCGGCTATCAATGCGACATCGTGCAAAATCGTAGCGATTACAACGGCATGCTCTATGAAGAGCGTGGCCGCCGCATTCTGGCGCACACAGGCGAAAAGGTTGTCGTGGACGCTGCCGGACAACCGTGGGTCGTGGGTGCGGTGGGAAAAAAGCAGGAAGGCAAAACCCTCACCGCCGAAGAGTGGCACGATTACCGTGTGGTGGTGCGGGGCAATCATCATCAGCATTGGGTTGACGGCGTAATGATCACAGACGTAGTTGACCACGACGCCATCGGTCGCCGCCTCGAAGGCTTAGTAGGCGTACAGGTTCACGTCGGCCCGCCGATGAAAGTGCAATTTCGCAACTGGCGCATCAAGCATTTGCCCGACGCGAAACTTATCAAACCCGAACAAACTCCGATTCCGCCTGATGCGCCGAAAGTCGTGCCGCAAGCCGGTACACCGCCGCCGCGCAAGGCCTCGTAAGGATCGCAACGCGAGCTTGTTTATGGATATTTCTGGCAGTCCTTGCGTTTCGGTTAGAAACGAATTCCGACGCCAGCATTGATTTGCAGATGATGGCGCACGACTACTACATCAGGGGCAGGCGCGATGGTCACGCTAATAGGAAGTGAAGTGGTGTCAACGGTAAAGTCCGGCAAGCGACGACGTGATACCAAGTCACTAGCGTCGAAACGAATTACCCAACGGCGGGTTGGGTAAAATTCAAGAACACCACCCATGTCCAAGGCAAAATCATGGCGCGTCAGGATTTCATAACGACACCGTGGCAGGGTTGAGTTCGGCGGTGGGTTGATACCAAAACAAGGCGCTTTCGTATACTCCCCAAATTTATTACGCACGATGCCAGGACGGATTTTGCCAAAAACACCGAACTTGCTGAAACGCGCGCCTGCTTTCAATCCGCCCAATCCCTGTCCGCGCATGTACCCTCCAATGCCCGCGTGGTTAAAGAGATTGGCTTCGCCCTCAAGCGCGAGCATTGAATTGAAATTGTAAGTAACGCGAAGGCCTCCCCCAATCGTTCTGCTAGGGGCTTGGGCGGGTTGGACGCTTGTCGCATGAACTCCAATCTCATACTTGGGTGGATCGCTTTGTGGTAACGCGGTGGTTGAGAAAAAGAGAAGCAGGTAAAAGGGAAAAGTGAGCGGAAATATTTTTTGCAGCATCTTGTGAGGTATTCCTTATAGGTATTCTCTACAGTAAGCGGAATGGCCTACCTGCTGAAGGCCACGCACAGGTTTAGGCTAAGTTCGGTTTTAATTCTTTACTGCTACTGTTCGCGACAAGTTTTATCGGTAGTGGTAAAAATGTAAGGCTGTGGTTTTGCAGCCGCGTAGCGGCGACCCGATTTTAGCCCGGCGTTTCAACGCCTTGTCATTACCCAAATCTTTTCAGTTGCGCGCTGAAGGCGCGACGGACATTAGCCGGTGGTGAAACCACCGGAACCGCGTCGTTATTGGGTTTACGTCCCGGCAGGGACGCCGGACTCTGATTTATTCGTAAATCAGCTTCGGTCCCAGCGCCCCTTCAGGGCGCGAAAATGGTGGTATCTTTTCCGGTGGTTCCGCGCAGCGCTTCACCACCGGCTAATATCCACAGCCCTTTCAGGGCCAAAAGCCCGAATCGCCAAACGCGAAAGATTTGGGTAATGACAAGGTTTCAACGCCGGGAAAGCTTGGCAACGGTTCCGCGTCGCGTCAGCGCCGCCTGAATTCAAGCGGCGCTGACGCGACGCGGAACTGCTGCGCACCGCTACCGTGGTTTGAAAACCACGGCTAAACTCAACTGTCGCTACGCGACAAAAACTGATGAGCCTTACATTTTTACCACTACCGTTTTATCAAATTAAAAACAACGTGAGGCGATAGACTTTCATGAAACGACGTGAATTTATTGGAGCAACTGTCGCGAGTGGTATGACGCTCGTTACGCGCCATACGCTGGCGGCGCGGCAGAGCAAACTGGCCGATGCGCACATTGAGGTCTTGCTTGATGAACCCATTGGTCGCATCGCGCCGGAAATCTACGGCCATTTCGTAGAGCATCTGGGCGGCGTGGTCTATGACGGCATCTGGGTTGGCGAGGATTCCAAAGTCCCCAACATCGGCGGCCTGCGCAAGGCGCTGGTGGAGGCCTTGAAACGGATCAACCCCGCTGTGATTCGCTGGCCCGGCGGCTGTTTCGCCGACAGCTACAACTGGCGCGATGGCGTGGGGCCGAAAAAAGATCGCCCGCGCCGCCCGAACTTTTGGGTGGACGCGCAAGAATGGCCGAAGGGCGCGCCGGATGGCCCGTGGAAGTATGACCCCAATCAATTCGGCACCGATGATTTTGCGCGTTTCTGCCAATTGACGGGCGCGCAACCATACTTGGCCGCGAACCTGCGCAGCCTGACGCCGAAGGATTTTTATGAGTGGGTGGATTACTGCAACTCGCCCGCCGGCACGACCACGCTGGCCGATCTGCGCGGTGCGCACGGTGCGCGCGAACCATACAAGGTGCGTTACTGGGGCATCGGCAACGAATCGTGGGGCTGCGGCGGCAATTTCTCGGCGGATGAATACGCAATTGAGTATCGCCGCTTCGCCGAATGGGTGCCGCGTTATGGCTTGAACATGGCCTACATCGGTTCAGGGCCGAACGGCGGCGATCTAAGCTGGTCGCGCAAGTTCTTTGGCAAGCTGGCCGAGAAGGGCGGCTTCGGTCGTATGTGGGGCTGGGCGCTGCATCACTATTCGTGGAATGTCAGCCAGGGCCGCACGACCGATTGGTACCAGGGCAAAGGCGAAGGTCTCAACTATCCCGACGTTGAGTATTACGAATTGCTGGCGCACGCCGATCAGATGGAAAGTCTGATTACCGATCACTGGTCGGTGATGGGCGAATTCGACCGCCAGCACCGCGTCAAACTCGTCGTGGACGAATGGGGCGCCTGGTACAAGCCCGGCAGCGAATTGCACAACACGCATCTGTTGGGCCAGCAGAACACCATGCGCGATGCCGTGCTGGCTGGGCTGACTTTGGATACGTTCCAGCGCCACGCCGACAAAGTCGCGATGGCGAACCTTGCGCAACTCGTCAATTGTTTGCAGGCGCTCTTTTTCGCGCACGAAGACAAATTCGCCGTCACGCCGACCTATCACGTATTTGATCTGTATTTGCCGCATCAGGGCGCTGATTCGTTGCGCACTTTGGTCAGCGCGCCACGTTCGGTTTATACGCGCGCAGGCAAACCTGCGTCGGTGCGTGGCCTGTCGAGTTCGGCTTCGCGCAAAGATAAGCAAGTGACCGTGACCGTGACCAATCCTGATTTGACGCAAACACGTGAGACTGAAATCGCCTTGCGCGGCGCGACGATCAAAGAGGTCAAGGTCACGACGCTGGGCGGTGGCGATGCACATGCGCACAACACGTTCGAGCAGCCGCGGGCAGTTGAGTTGAAAGAAGGGAAGGCGGTTGTGCGCGGCGATGGCGTCGTGACGTGCAGCTTGGCGCCCGCTTCGGTGACGCGGTTGCAGATCACGCTGGCCTAGCGATTAGGCACGAGTAGCGCAACCCGCCGAGGTTGTGCGGCTTCGTGAGTTACAGACTTGGCGCCGTGTTGTTACTGATGAAGCCGCGCAACCTCGGCGGGTTGCGCTACTCGTGCGGTGCCGCCTCGTTCGGCTGAAGCCGGAAAACAGCATGAAGAAGATGACCAGTTTTCAAATTGCGCGGATCGTTGCCGTGGTCAGCGTGATGTTGGGAACGCAGACATTCGCGCAACGACAAATGGAAAACCTGGGGCGCGGCGTGGTTGCCGTGCGCCAACCCGAAAACAAGGTTTGGGTTGGCTGGCGCTTGTTGGGTCTGGATGCAGAGAACATCGCGTTCAACCTATATCGCAGCACTGCCGGCGGCACGCCAGTCAAATTGAACGCGCAACCCATCACGGCGGCGACTAATTGGATAGACGACAAGGCTGATTTGACCAAGGCCAATGCGTACTTTGTGCGTCCCGTGCGCAACGGCAAAGAGCAAGCGGCGAGCGCGACGTTTACGCTGCCTGCTAATGCGCCTGTGCGGCAATACCTGGCGATTCCGCTGCAAACGCCAACGGGCTACGCGCCGAACGATGCTTCCGTAGGTGATCTGGATGGCGATGGTGAATATGAAATCGTGCTGCATCAAGCGGGGCGCGGACGCGATAATTCGCAAGCCGGGCTGACCGATCCGCCGATTTTGCAAGCCTACAAACTCGACGGCACATTGCTGTGGACGATCAATCTGGGCAAGAACATCCGCGAAGGCGCGCATTACACGCAGTTCATGGTTTATGACCTCGACGGTGACGGACGCGCGGAAATCGCTTGCAAAACCGCCGATGGCACGGTGGATGGCAAAGGCAAGGTCATCGGTGATGCCAACGCCGATTGGCGCAATCCCGAAGGCACGTTTCTGACTTCGCTGGATCGCAACGGCGTCGAGCGCAAGCAGAACGTGACCGGCTACGTTTTGAAAGGGCCGGAATACCTGACGATTTTTGACGGATTGACGGGCGCGGCATTGGCGACGACCGCTTTCATTCCGCCGCGTCACCCAACGAAAACCGATCCGACGGCTGACCAATTGAAAGCGGTTTGGGGCGACGGTTACGGCAATCGCGTTGACCGCTTCCTCGCCGCTATCGCGTACCTAGACGGCAAACAGCCGAGCTTGGTGATGTGCCGTGGCTATTACACGCGCTCGGTGTTGACGGCGTGGAACTGGCGCGGCGGCAAGCTAAGCAAAGTTTGGACATTCGATAGTGACGACGGCACGCCGGGCAATAAGGCTTTTGCGGGGCAGGGCAATCACAACTTGAGCGTTGGCGATGTGGATGGCGATGGCAAAGACGAGATCGTTTATGGCGCGATGGTGATTGATGACAACGGCAAGGGGCTTTATTCGACGGGCCTGGGTCACGGCGATGCGTTGCATTTGAGTGATCTTGACCCGACGCGACCAGGCTTGGAGGTCTTCGACATTCAGGAGCGCTTTGACGATGCGGGAGCACATTTTCGCGACGCGCGCACGGGCGAGATTTTGTGGAAAAAGCCTTCGATCAAGGCGGGCGCGGATGGCGAAGGGCCGGGGCGCGGCTTGGCGCTGGATATTGATCCGCGCTATCCGGGTAGCGAGTGCTGGGTGAAGGGGGCGGGCGTCACGGGCTTGTTCAGCGCCAAAGGCGAAAAGATTGCCGAGCGCGAACCGCGTTCGTGCAACTTCGGTGTCTGGTGGGATGGCGACGTGCTGCGCGAATTGCTGGATCGCAACGTCATCACCAAATGGAATTGGCTGGATGGCACGGAAACCACTTTGCTGACGGCGGAAGGTTGCACTTCGAACAATGGCACGAAGGCCACGCCCGCGTTGAGCGCCGACCTCTTTGGCGATTGGCGCGAAGAAGTCATCTGGCGCACGACTGACAATAAAGAGTTGCGGATTTACACCACGACGATTCCGACGCCGCACCGGTTTTATACGTTGATGCACGACCCGCAATACCGGCTGAGCATTGCGTGGCAAAACGTGGCGTACAACCAGCCACCGCATACGGGCTTTCATTTGGGCGAAGGGATGAAGCCGCCGCCACGTCCGGCGATTGTGGTGAAGGGGAAAAGGTAAGTCTGGGGAAGTCTTGAGAAGTCCGAGGAAGTCTTGAGAGGGCGAAAAGCGAGGCCGTTTATGAAAATGAAATTGAGTCTATTGTTTTTGATGCTCATCACTGTTCCGCACGCGGCGCAACAACCTACGTCTATGGCTGAACCGCCGCTCGACTGGATCGAACCTGACACCGGCCATCGCGTCATTCGCCTGTCACGTGAACCCGGCACGGCGAGTCTGTACTTTCATCAAAACGCCTACACCGCCAATGGCGACAAGTTGGTGGTCACGACGCCCAAAGGCATCGCCACGATTGAACTCAAGACCGGCAAGCTCGAACAGATTGTCGAAGGCCGCGCGGGCAGTTTGGTCGTTGGGCGCAAAACGCGGCAGGTGTTTTACATCAAGGACGGCGCTGTAATGGTTACGCACCTCGACACCAAAGCCACGCGCGAGATCGTCCGGCGGCCCGAATTGCGCACTGGCTCCGGCTTGGCGGTGAATGCCGACGAAACGTTGCTCGGCGGCAGTTATGTCGAGAACGATGCGCTGGCCGGGTTTCAAGCGCCCGCCAGCACGCAACCCGGCCAGCGGTTGGACAGTTATCCTGGCAAGGGCGACATGATGGAGCGGCGCTTGGCGGCCAAGTTGCCGATGGCGCTTTACACCATCAACATCAAGTCCGGCGAGGTGAAGCCGTTTTATCGGGCGACTGATTGGCTGAATCATGTGCAGTTTTCACCGACCGATCCGACGTTGATGATGTTTTGCCACGAAGGCCCTTGGCACAAGGTGGATCGCATCTGGACGATACGCACCGACGGCACACAAAAACGGTTGATGCACAAACGCACGCTGGACATGGAAATCGCCGGGCACGAATTTTTCAGTGCCGACGGCCAGACGATCTGGTACGACCTGCAAACGCCCAAGCGCGAAGTCTTCTGGCTGGCGGGCGTAAACATCGCGACCGGTAAACAGACGCGTTACCCTGTGCCACGCGACCAATGGTCGGTGCATTTCAACATCGCGCCGAACGGCAAATTGTTCGCGGGCGATGGCGGCGGGCCGAGCAGTGTGGCAGCACCGGGCAACGGGCAATGGATTTATCTGTTCACGCCGCGCAACGGCCCAGGTGGCCCAGGTGATATGAAGCTGCAAGCCGAAAAGCTGGTCAATCTGGCCAGGCACAACTATCAGTTGGAACCGAACGTCACCTTTACGCCGGATATGAAATGGCTGGTGTTTCGCTCGAACATGCACGGGCCGACGCACGTGTATGCGGTGGAAGTGGCGAAGAAATAGTTCAGCATCGTGCATAGCCCCGGAGGTCTTGATGCGTCCCCAACCTATGCTTGTCGTCGCCGATGTCGAAGCCAGCAGCCGCTGGTATCAACACCTGTTCGGTTGCCAAAGCGCGCACGGCGGTAAGGAATACGAACGGCTGATGTCGCATGACGCCTTAATCATGCAATTGCACCACTGGGAAGTTGACCATCATCACGGCTGCCTAGGTGATCCGCACGATAAACCGTATGGCAACGGCGTTTTGCTCTGGTTCGAAGTTGATGATTTCGATGCTGCCGTAGCGCGGGCGACTGAGTTGAAAGCGGAAATCGTCCTGCCGCCCCACCGCAATCCGCCGGATGGTGATGGCGGCCCGAATCATCGCGAAATCTGGTTGCGCGATTTAGATGGTTACACCGTGGTCATCGCCAGCCCCGACAGTGAAGCCGGTAGTTTGTAAAGCTTGCAAGGAGAACCCTATGAAAACACGTCTCGCACTTAGCTTTGTGGCGTGGCTGCTTTTGCTGAGCGCGCCGCACGCTTTCTTTGACGCGCCTGCCGCCCAACAACCTGCCGCGCGCAAACCGGTGCTCTACCTCATCGGCGATTCGACGGTGAATACGCCGACCAAAGGGCAGCAGGGCTGGGGCACGCCGCTGCCGGAGTTTTTCGACTTGACGAAAATCAGCATTGAAAACCGCGCGCGCGGCGGACGCAGCAGCCGCACCTTTCTGACCGAAGGGCTGTGGCAGCAGGTATTCGACGCCTTGCAACCAGGCGATTTTGTGTTGATGCAGTTCGGCCACAACGATGGCGGGGCGCTCAATGATGATTCGCGCGCGCGTGGCTCCATTCGCGGCACCGGCGAAGAGACGCAGGAGATTGACAACCTCATCACCAAAAAGCACGAGGTCGTGCACAGTTTCGGTTGGTACTTACGCCAGTTCATCGCGGGCACAAAGGAAAAAGGCGCCACGCCCATCGTGTTGTCGCCCGTGCCGCGCAATAACTGGCCCAATGGCGGGAAAGACGGGAAAATCGCACGCGCCAGCAACGATTACGGCAAATGGGCGGCGGAAGCGGCCAAACAGGGCGGCGCGTTCTTCATTGATTTGAATGAAATCAGCGCGGCCCATTACGAAACGCTCGGCCCTGAAAAGGTCAAGGCCGAGTATTTCACCGAGGCTGACAATACGCACACCAGCCCAGTGGGCGCGCGGCGCAACGCGGTTTCGGTGGTCGAAGGATTGCGCGGCTTAAAGGGCTGCGCGCTGCAAGCTTATTTGTTGGAAAAGTAGCGTGTCCAGGTTGGCCCCCTTACTGAGTTACGCATAGGCCGCAGCCAATCTATCCAGCCTCAGCAGTTTAGCCTGCGATTTTAGATTTCTTTTGGAAACTTTTCAGCCTCCGCTCATTGTTAAAGACGTGCGGCTGCTTTATTCAAGCCGGGTACGACTAGCCTTCTTTGCTGGGACGAATAACGAAATCAAACAAACATTGCAAGCATACGCGGTCTGCCAGCCGCGCTGCGATCTCCGGCACGGTTTTCGGCGAGTTCAACGGCGCCTGTGGCGCGCGCAGTATTCAGGGAGCGGTGGAATTCGATTTCTAAAGTGGGAACCTGGGGACGCACTGCCTGACCGTACACCCAATTGCAATTTGCTCTGAAGCTGGGAAGAACCAATCGCATGAGATTTCAAAAGCGTTCGACGAACATGCCCAAGTTGCTGGCTTTGTTCATGCTGCCTTTGGTGTTGGCCGCGTCCATCTTGCAACATCCGGGCGCCTCGCCCGATTCGTTGGCTGAATTGCAACGCCAATTCCAAACGCCGCCCGACGACGCGCGGATCATGATGCGCTGGTGGTGGTTCGGCCCGGCCGTGACCAAGGCCGGCATCGAACGCGAGTTGCGCCAGATGAAAGACGCAGGCATTGGCGGCGTAGAGATTCAACCCGTCTATCCGCTGGCCTTGGATGACGAAAGCAAGGGCCTCAAAAATCTGCGCTTCCTCTCGGCTGAGTTCCTCGACGCGCTGAAATTCGCCAACGAAAAGGCCCGTGAATTGGGCTTGCGCGTGGATTTGACGCTCGGCAGCGGCTGGCCCTTTGGCGGGCCGCTGGTGCCCGCGACCCAGGCGGCGGGGCGGTTGCGCGTTGAACGGGTGACGGCTGAACAAGCGCGCGTGCCCCTGCCCAAGCTGGGCGATGGCGAGGAATTCATCGCGGCCTTTGCGGGGCAACGCGAGTTGACCGAGGTCAAAGACGGCGCGGTCTGGCTGCCCGCCGAGCAATCCAAAAAGAGCGAAGTGCTTTTCTTCATCGCGGGCCGCACGCGCCAACAGGTCAAACGCGCGGCGTATGGAGCCGAGGGCTTCGTGCTGAATCATTACGACCGCGCGGCGCTCGACACGTATTTGAAAAATGTCGGCGAACCGCTGATACAGGCGTTCGGCACGCAGCCGCCTTACGCCGTCTTTTGCGACAGCCTCGAAGTGTTTAGCTCTGACTGGACGAGCGATTTTCTGCCAGAGTTCCAACGGCGGCGCGGCTACGATTTGAAACCGTTGTTGCCCGCGCTGGTGCGTGACATTGGCCCGCAAACCGCGAGTGTCCGCCACGATTGGGGGCAGACGCTGACCGAGTTACTCAACGAACGCTTCCTCGCGCCGTTGCAACAGTGGGCCAAGCAGCACCATACCAAATTCCGCCTGCAAGGCTATGGCATCCCGCCCGCGACGATTGGCAGCAATGCCAATGTGGATTTGACCGAAGGCGAGGGGCCGCAGTGGAAAACCCTGCGCGCCGCGCGTTGGGCCTCGTCAGCGAATCATCTGTACGGGCGCAATATCACGTCCTCAGAAACCTGGACGTGGTTGCATTCGCCGTCGTTCCGCGCGACACCGCTCGATGTCAAAGCCGAAGCCGATTTGCACTTCCTGCAAGGCATCAATCAACTCATCGGGCATGGCTGGCCGTATACGCCTGAGAGCGTCGAATATCCGGGCAATCGTTTTTATGCGGCGGCGGTCTTTGACGAAAAGAATCCCTGGTGGATTGCGATGCCGGAGGTTTCAAAGTATCTGCAACGCATCAGCTATCTGATGCGACAGGGCGCGTCCGCCAATGACGTGGCGTTCTATCTGCCCAACAGCGATGCCTGGGCCGGCTTCGTCAATCCCAAAGTGCATTACATGATCGAAGCGCTCAAAGAGCGCATCGGCGAAGACGCCATCGCGCAAGTGCTGGAAGCGGGCTTCAACTTGGATTTCTTTGACGACGAGGTGTTGCGGCAACTCGGCAAGGTTGAAGCAGGCGGGCTGGCCTTGGGGCCGAACAAATACAAGGCCGTCGTCTTGCCGAACGTCGAACGCCTGCCGCTGGCGACGTTGCAAACGCTGGAAGCTTTTGCGCGGCAGGGCGGCGTGGTGATTGCGGCGCGGCGTAAACCTGCGCTGTTGCCGGGCTTCAAAACCACTGAGGCCGAGCGCGCGCAATTCAGCGCATTGGTTCAGAAACTGTTTGCGGGGGGAAAACCGCTCGCGCATTTTGTCGCGGATGACCGGGAACTCGGCGGCAAGCTGGCCTCGTTGACGCAACCCGATGTGCGGCTGACGCCTGCCGTGCCGGGTATTGGCTTTATTCATCGCCGCACTGCGGAAGCCGAGATTTACTTTCTCGCCAATTCGACCAATGAAACGCAGCGCGTCACCGCCACGTTTCGCGTGATGGCGGGGCAAGCCGAAAGCTGGAACCCGCTGGATGGCGGCGTCGCGCCGCTCCCAGCCGAATGGAGCGCGCCAGGCGCGACCGTCGCGCTGTCGTTTGCGCCTTATGAAGCGCGGGTGCTGGTCTTCACCCGGCGGCGTTTGCCCGTGCCCGCGCCGTCGCTGCTTGCCGCGCTGCCCGCGCCCGTGGAAATCAGCAACGACTGGCGGGTGACCATCGGTCAAGTGAGCCAGACGCGCGCGCAATTGCGTTCGTGGACGGAAGACGAGGCGACGCGTTTCTATTCGGGCGCCGCGACATACGAAAAAGAAATCAATGTGCCGGCGGCGCTGTTGCAACCGCTGGCACGGCTCAGTGTGCGGCTGGATTTCGGCGCGGGGCAGGCGGTGCCCGTGCAAGCGCGCAAAAACGGTATGCAGGCTTGGTTCGATGCGCCGGTGCGGGATGCGGCGGTAGTGTATGTCAACGAGCAGCGCGCGGGCGCGGTCTGGTGTCCGCCGTATTCGCTTGAGGTGACGAAGCTGTTGAAACCAGGCGCGAATCGCTTGCGCATCGTCGTCGGTAACACGGCGATTAACTATCTGGCCGGGCACAAACAGCCCGATTACAAAGAACTCAATCAGCGCTACGGCGAGCGTTTCCAGCCGCAGGACATGGAAAACCTGCAACCGTTGCCGTCAGGTTTGTTAGGGCCGGTGCGGTTGGTGGCGGGCCGTGGGAACTGAAACACTTGTTGGAACAGTACCGCGACAGTGATGGAGCGGTCGCGTTTCATTGCACGCTGTTCCGCTAGGTTTGCTGACCAAGACCGCTCCATCACTGTCGCGGTACTGTTCCGCGTTTCGCGCCATTGCGGCCAGGTTGTTTCGTGCCGAGTTCCTGCACGATCAGATTGAACAGTTCCTGCACGGCGTTGGGCACAAACGTGGATTTCAAGGTGACCAGCGCGAGTTGGCGATGGAGGCGATGCCGCTCGACGCGCAAGAGGCGCACTTTTTTATCCAACGCATCATTGCCGACGGCGTGACTGGGCAGGACGGAAGCGCCCAGACCGGTGCCGACCAGACTTTTGATGGCTTCGATGTTTTCCATGACCATCGCCAGTTGCGGCGTCACGCCGAGCGAGGCGAAAAAGTTGTCAATCAAGCCGCGCATCACGGTTTTCTTTTCGTACAGAATGAACCGCAACGCGCGCAGATCATTGACCGTCAAGGAGCGTTTGCGCGCCAGCGGATGGCGGCGGGGCAGGGCGATCAATAATTCTTCATCGCACAGCGGAGTGAGTTGCAGGTCGTTTTCCACGACGGGCAGCATCACCAGCCCCAGATCGAGGCGTTGGGCTTGCACGTCACGGATGATGACATCGGTGGTTTCCGACACGATGACCAGTTCGATGTTGGGATAACGCGCCTGATAAGTTTCGAGCACGTGCGGCAATTGATAAATCAGCGTCGTTGCGCCAGTGCCCAGGCGGACTTTGCCGCGTTGCATGCCGTTGAGTTCGCGGATCGCCATCTCGGCGTTTTTGACGTCTTGCAGGATGCGCTCGCAATGGTCGCGCAGCAATTGCCACGCCTCGGTCAGCAAAACGCGCTTGCCGACGCGCATGAAAAGCTGGCAACCGAGTTCGTGCTCGAGTTGTTTGATGTGCTGGCTGATCGTGGATTGTGACAAGTGCATTTCGCGGCTGGCGTGTGTAAAACCACCGGTGCGGACGGCGGAATAGAAGATTTTGAGTTGGTGTAAGTCCATGTTTCCGGCTCCTGTGATTGATCGGTATTTGCGATTGAAACGTTTGGAATTATGAATTTTACAGATAAATGTGGATGCGGTAAAACCTTGAATATCCACGGGTGTCGTTACTGCGACGCGGACGATGACTGACACGACAAAAGGAACCCGGCTCGCCCGCCACGCGGCTGAGCACGCCACAGAAGTTCCACCTTTCTTTGCTGGGCTTATTTCTATCAAATCGTTTTATTCGCAACAGAGCATGAGGTTCAGGTTGTGGCCTGTGCGTGTGCTTGCCGAAACAGGCGGCTGCCTGAATCGCATGTTCTTTGGTGCCAATTTTAATCAGCAATTCGGCTTGAATATATGAAGATCATGATGGGACGGACGGACGTCTGGCGGCTAGTGAACGGGCTAGGACAGACGTACATCCGTCCTGCACTCACGGAGGACTCGATGAAACACCTGGCAGTAAAACTCATTTCACTCGCGGCTCTGCTGGCACTTTGTCTCAGCACTGCCCTGCACGCACAAGAGGCGCGCGGCACGATCACGGGCCGGGTGCTCGATGCGAATCAGGCCGCCGTGCCCAACGCGACGGTCAAAATCACCAATAATGCGATGGGGACGACAAATACGTTGACAACCAACGCGGCGGGTTTTTACCAGGCGACGTATTTGTTGCCGGGCACTTATCGCATACAAGCCGAGGCCAAGGGGTTTAAGAAATACCTGCGCGAAAAGGTCGCAGTACAAGTCAACGACACGGTCGAAATTGATGTCGCGCTGGAAATCGGCGATGTCGGCGAAACTGTCACTGTGACAACCGACGCGCCCGCGCTCGAAACCAGCTCGGGTTCGTTGGGCACGGTGGTGGACTCGCGGCGCGTGGCCGAATTGCCCATCCCGCACGGCGAACCGTTCAAGTTGATTGGTTTGGCGGGCGGCGTTTCTTACACGCGCGATCCCCGCTTGGATCGCCCGTTCGAGCCGACGCACATCGTGGGTTATTCGATCAACGGCACGCTGGCGAATCGCAGCGATATTACGATTGACGGCGTCCCCAGCACTTCGACGGCCAACGCTAACGAGGTCATCGCCTCTTTCGTGCCGCCGCAGGATTTGATTCAGGAATTCAAAGTGCAAACGGCGACCTTTGACGCCAGCTTTGGCAACACCGAAGGCGGCGTGACCAACCTGAGCATTAAATCGGGCACGAATGGCTTTCACGGCACGGCCTATTGGACGAAACTGACGCCGGGCACGTTCGCCAATGACTTTTTTGCCAACCGCACGGGCACACCGTTGCCGAATTTCAATTACCGGCGCTTAGGCGGCACGATTGGCGGGCCGGTGTGGATTCCGAAACTTTACAACGGGCACAACCGCACGTTTTTCATGTACGGCATCGAAAACATTCCCGAAGCGCGCCCGCGCAACGATGGGACGTTTACCATTCCGAGCGTGAAGATGCGCAGCGGCGATTTCTCTGAATTGTTGGCGGCCAACGCGGGCTATCAGCTTTACAACCCCTTCACCGCGCGGGTAAACGGCAGCCGCATACAGCGCGATCCATTTGTGGGCAATGTCATTCCGGCAAATCTGATTAATCCGATTGCGCGCAAATTCGTAGACAGCTTCCTGCCCAAGCCCACGACCACCGGCGCGGCGGATGGCACGGGCAATTTCGCGCAACCGGGCTTGCTCGAAAATATCAAATACCTCTCGAACACGATCCGCATTGATCACGTACTGAACGAGCGGCATCGCCTTTTTGGACGCGCGAGTTGGTACAATCGCAACAGCGATTACGACGACTATTACCAAAACATTGCGACCGGGAATACGTTTCTGTTCAAGTCGCGGCAGGGCGCGCTCGATCACGTCTGGACGATCAATTCGACGATGGTCGTCAACACGCGCTACGGCTACAACCGCTTCATTCGCGGCACTGATTCCAACCCCGGCAATCGCGGAATGGACCTGACCACGCTGGGTTTTCCTGCCTATTACAACAAGCTGATCCCTGACGACATCCGGCGGTTCCCGCGCTTTGACTTCACCGGTTATCAAGGCACTGCCGTCGGCGGCGAGTTCCGCCCGACCGATACGCACGCCTTTAACTCGACGATGAATCACGTCATCAGCAAGCACTCGCTGAAATACGGTATGGAGTTTCGCTCGTACCGCGAGACCGACAAGTTTTTCGGCAACAATCAGACGGGACAGTTCACGTTTGACTCGACCTATGTGCGCGGGCCGTTAGATAACGCCGCCGTGCCCAGCCAGTTGGGCTTTTCGTTCGCGGCATTGTTGTTGGGCATTCCGACTTCCGGTTCGATTGCGCAACCGGCGGATTACGCCGAGCAATCCACGACCTGGGGCGTCTTTCTGCAAGACGATTGGAAGTTCAGTCAACGACTGACGATCAACGCGGGCCTGCGTTGGGAATATGAAGGCGCGCTGACCGAGCGTTATAACAAGAGCGTGCGCGATTTCGATTACAACGCGGCGCAACCGATCGAGGCAGCCGCGCGCGCGGCGTATCTCAAGAATCCTACGCCTGAAGTGGCGACGCTCAATGTGCGCGGCGGTTTGAATTTCGCGGGCGTCAACGGTAATCCGCGCGGGTTGTATTTCACGCCCCATCGCAACTTCATGCCGCGCGTGGGCTTTGCTTACAAACTCACCGACAAGATGGTCGCGCGGGGCGGTTACGGCATCTTCTTCGGCTTTTTGGGACAGCGGCGTGGCGATGTGAACCAGATCGGGTTCAGCACTTCGACGACGCTGACGCCTTCGCTCAACAACGGCGTGTCGTTTATCGAAACGCTGTCGAATCCATTTCAGGCGTTTCAGAATGGTCTGAGTGCACCACGCGGCGCGGTGGATGGCACACAAACCTTTTTGGGGCAGACTATCAGCTTTTTCAATCCGCATCCGCTGGCGCCTTATCACCAGCGTTGGGAATTGAGCCTGCAACGCGAACTGCCCCAAGGCTGGGTGGCCGAAGCGGCTTACGTCGGCAATCGCGGCACGCACATCGAAACGGGCCGCAACCTCAACACCGTGCCGTTGAAATACCTGAGCACGGCGACGGTGCGCGATGACACGCAAAATAATTATCTGGGCGCGTTGCTGCCCAATCCGTTCGTCGGCTTGATGCCGGCCAACGCGGGCACGGCGTTCCGCGCGGCTTCGATTGCGCGTTCGCAATTGCTGAAGCCTTACCCGGAATTCGGCGACATCAACACGACGACCAACGAAGGCTATTCCTGGTATCACTCGTTGCAAGCGCGCCTGGATAAGCGTTTCTCCAAAGGTTACACGTTGGGCTTCAACTACACCTGGTCGAAGTTCATGGAAGCCGTCGAGTTTCTCAACGCGGCTGACCCTGACCCGGTCGAAACCATTTCCGGCTCAGACCGTCCACATCGTTTCTCGGCGAGCGGCATTTTAGAGCTGCCCTTCGGCAAACGGCGCAAGTGGGGCGCGAACGTCAATCGCGGCGTTTCATACGCCATCAGCGGCTGGCAAATGTCGGGCGTCTATCAGTTCCAGAGCGGCGTGCCGATTGGTTTTGGCAATGTGTTTTATTTCGGCAGCCTGCGCGACATTGCTTTGCCGGGTGACCAGCAAACAGTTGCGCAGTGGTTCAACACCAAGGGCTTTGTCGCGCTGCGCAACGGCGCAACCGTCATTCGCAACGCCGCCGGAACACCGGTCTGGGTTGATTTCAACGACCCGTGCAAGACTACTTACAACGCAGCGTCGTGTCCGGGCACGCCGCTGGCGAATCCGACCGGTTTCAACCGCGATGGTTCGTTCCAGCCGGCCAGCAATGTGCGCACGGCCCCGTTGCGCCTGGGTTTCTTGCGCTCCGATCAGATCAGCAACATTGATCTTTCGGTGATCAAGAAGACCGAGCTTTGGGAAAACAGAAACCTCGAATTCCGCGCCGAGTTCATCAATGCGTTTAACCACGTCTTGTTCCCAGGCCCGACGACGGGCGTGACTTCGGCGGCCTTCGGGCAAATCGTGGCGAGCAATCAGGCCAACTACGCGCGGCGCGTGCAGTTGACGCTGAAGTTTGTGTTTTAGGCCGGTCTGTTATGCCAAACACGTGGCAGCCGCTCGATTCATTCCGGCGGCTGCCTGCTTTTCCGCCCGCTCAAGTAACTCAACTCTGGTTGGTTCGCGCTGCCAGACAATTAATAGACTTAACCACAACATCTCTGGAGGCAGTATGAAACATTCGATCTGCGTCCTGCGTGTGCTGCTCTTTTGCGTTATTAGCTGTAACTTGATGACGCTCGGCCACGCGCAAGACTATCGTGCGAAATTACAAGGCACTGTGGCCGACGCTTCGGGCGGCGCGCTACCGGGCGCCAAAGTTGTCTTACGCAACGTCGGCACCGGCGTCGAAGTGACGCGCCAGACCAACGGCGAAGGACTGTATATTTTCGATTTCGTCGAATCGGGAACCTATACCGTCCTTGTCGAAGCGCAGGGGTTCAAGAAATTCGAGCAGCGCAATATCCTCGTGCAAAATCGCGGCGACATCACCGTCAACGTGAAGATGGAAATCGGCGGCGTCAGCGAAGTCGTCACCATTCAGGACACACCCGTGGCTGTGCAATTCAATTCCAGCAGCGACTCGACAACCATCGGCAACGAACTCATCAACCAGCTTCCGTTGCGCGGACGCAATCCTTACAACGTCGTCGCGCTCGACCCGACGATCAACGGCGGCGAAAACGCCAACGGCGAAAACCGCCCTTATCACCACGCCTTCGCCAACGAATTCGACGCGGGCGGCGGCACCACGCGCGCCAACGACATTCAACTCGACGGCGTGCCGCTGACTTCAAGCTACAAAACTTCGTACACGCCTTCGATTGAAGCCGTGCAGGAAGTGTCGTTTCAAAAGAACGCGGTGGATGCCGAATACGGTTATAGCGCGGGCGGCGTCATCACGTTGAACATGAAATCCGGTACGAATCGCTTTCACGGTTCGGGCTATTACCACAACCGCGATCCGCGCTTTAACGCATTCGGCGACCCGACCATTCCGCGCACGGCGGGTGCTGACGAAACCATCTATCGCGGCACGCGGCTCAAAATGTATGGCGGCACGATTGGCGGCCCCATCGTGAAAAACAAAGTGTTCTTTTTCTCTTCGTGGGAACAGTGGTACGACCATCGCCCCATCACTGTGAAACTTACCGTTCCAACGGCGCTCGAACGCAAAGGCGATTTTAGTCAGTCCAGAATCGGTGCTTACACCTATACGGTCACTCCCGGAGCTACAGCAAGTTTATGTGGCGGAAGTGGTGCGACCTGTGCGCGTCCCGTCTATGATCCGCTCACTTCAACTGGTACCAGCGGTTTGCGCGCCATACCATTTCTCAACAACATCATTCCGGCCAATCGCTTTGATCCGACGGCGGCGAAGCTGATTGCTGAAACGCCCCTGCCCAATCTGCCGGGCAATGATTTGAACTGGCAAGGCACCAAGACCGAAAACGTAGGTTATTGGAATCTCTCGAACCGCGTGGATTGGAACGTCAACGAAAAGCTCAAAGCGTTTGTGCGTTATGGCTATTTCAAAACCAACCTGCTCGAAGCGCCGCAAGACAACACGACGGGCAAGCTGTTTCCGGCGGCGGGCAGCCATCGCAACGGCTTGAGCATTGCGGCGGATACGGTTTACACGATCTCTTCGTCCAAGGTGCTGAACGTGCGAGCCAATTATCACAAGCTGATTGACGAGTTCGCGACGAGTGACGACTACATTCTCGGCAAGTCGGGCATCGAGTCGCTGTGGCCGAATAACCCGTGGTACACGTCGCTGTTCACGCGCGATTTGATTTATTACCCCGCCGTGAATGTGCTGACTGGCACTACGAATAACCAACTGGGGCGTCCCGGAAGCAGCGAGTATTGGCAACGCCCGCAAGGCTGGGGCGGCTCGGCGCGCATGAACTGGTACGCGGGCAATCACAACCTCAAGTTCGGCGGCGAACTGCGCGTGGATAAAGGTAAGGGCGCGCGCTTCATTCCGCTCAATCTGAACTTCCGCGCGCAAAACACCGCGAGCCAGAACACCAGCGCCAACATCAACACCTCCGGCAACGAATGGGCGACGATGTTGCTCGGCGTGTTGGACGCCAACACCGTCGCGCAGCGCATACCCGTGCAGGAAGTCGTGACGTTGGGTTACGCAGCGTATTTCCAAGATGATTTCAAAGTGAACAGCCGGTTGACCCTCAATCTGGGCTTGCGTTGGGAATATGAACCTGGCCCGGTAGATCGGCAAAATCGTTTGTCACAGCGGCTCGATCTCACGAATCCGATTCCTGAATTTCAAACGACGCCGCCGAACATGCCTGCTTCGGTGCTGGCGCTGTTGGCGACCAAAGGCTACAAGCCGACTTATAACGGCGCGTGGGTGTTCACGGATGCCAACAACCGCAACGCCTGGTCGCGGCAAGCCTTGAATCTGTTGCCGCGCATCGGCGGCGCGTTCAAGCTCGACAGCAAATCGGTGCTGCGTTTTGGCTATGCGCGCTATCTGTCACCTTCCTCGAAAATTCGTGACCCGCTGGGGGCTTTCGTCACCCAATATGCGGGCTACTCGACCAGTTCGAACCCGCTGGGTTTGTCAACGGTCAACGGCAATACGGGCGTGCCAGTGGCGTTTCTTTCCAATCCGTTTCCGACCACTGGCACGTTTGCGAATCCCTTGCAACAGCCGACCGAAAAAGCGTTGGGGCGTTATACCAATCTGGGCAACGCGGTCAGTCTCGACCAATACGAATTGAAGCCGCAAAACAACGACCGCTATTCGTTGTCTTATCAACGCGAAGTGTGGAAGCGCACCATCGTGAGTTTCGATTTCTTTTACAACAACGGCACCAATCTGCCGATTGACGTTGACCTGAATCAGGCCGATCCGAACTTCCTGTATGACCAACCGCGTTCGGTGACGAATGCTTCGGTAGCAAATCCGTTCCGCAATTACCTGACGACCAACGTCTTCCCCGGCGCGTTGCGCAACGGCGCGGCCAATGTGACGGTGGCGACGTTGTTGCGGCCTTATCCGCAATATGGTGCGATCACGCAAACCAACACGGCGCTGCGCAAATTGCACGTGATGTCTTACAAAGTGCAGGCCCAACGCCCCTTCGCGCAGGGCCTGAGCCTGTTGGTGAATTACGCCTATCAAACCGAAGAGCAAACGGAATTCTTCGACGACCGCGCGATGTATGCGCGCGAGTTGACTTGGCGTCCATTGCCCGTTGCGCATCATCGGTTCAATCACGCGGTGACGTGGGAAATTCCGGTGGGCAAAGGCCGCTGGTTGCTCAAGAGTGCGCCGCTCCCGGTTGATCTGGCGCTGGGCGGCTGGCAATTGACGACGACCAACCGGTGGTATTCGGGCCGCCAGTTGATCTTCAATCAAAACCTGATCGTGAGCGGCAATCCGCACCTCGACAACCGCACGCTAGGCCCGAATGGCGCGTGGTTCGACAAGTCTGTGTTTGCGGCCTTGCCGGTGTTATCCGCGCAAACCGATCCGGTCAACATTCGCCGCACCAATCCGTGGACGTATGACGGCGTCGTCGGCCCCGGCACTTCGCAAGTAGACATGACGCTGAGCAAGTCCTTCCGCATCCACGAAGGCTGGAAGTTCGAGTTCCGTGTCGAAGGCTACAACGTGGCGAATCATATCAACTGGGATAATCCGGTGGTGGATTTCAACAACACGGCGAACTTCGGCAAAGTCATCAGCAAGCGTCCGGGTTACATCGGGCGCGAGGTTCAGTACGGCTTCAAGCTTACGTTCTGAGTTGTGCTGAAGTTAAAACCGCTTTCACCACGAAGCGACGAAGAGCACGAAGAATTAAGAAGAACCTCCCGCGCGCCAGCGCCTTCACTTCGTCTTCTTCGTCGCCTCGTGGTGAAATTTTCTTGCAAGCTGGGTTCCCGTGATGACCGAACAGGATCGTAGCAAGTTGCAGCGCCGCACTGTGGGCGAAAACACCTGGCTCGCTTACGCCGCTGACGAAGCCGCACATCTGGCCGCGCTGAGCTGTCTGAAAGCGCGCGAGTTGCAACCCGAAATTTTACCTTCTGAAGAAGCCGTCGGCGCGGCGCTGCTGGCCGAACTCGAAGCCCTCGGGCGCGCCAAAGACGGCGACCTCGTGATGATCTTGCTGGGCGGGCGTGGCGCACAGGCGCTGCATCGCTTGCTGGGCGAACGCGCGCGCCGTGGCCCCGATGAATTGCTGGCGCGGCTGCACGTGTTTACCCAAGATGCCCTCGCGCCCTTGCCGATGAAAAGCAGCCTCAGTTTCATCCGCGATTTTGAACGTTTGCTGGGCGAGGCGTTTTTCCAACAGATCAAAAGCTTCACGCCGATGCAGACCGAGACGGCGGATGTCGAAGGCGAGTTGGTGGCTTACCTCAACAAACTGGAAGCGCTGGGTGGGCCGGACATTTTCTTTTTAGGCCACGGGCCTGAACCCGATGATGCCTCGCATCTGGCTTACATCCGCGCCGGTTCGGGTGCGACGGTGAACGATGCGGCGGGGCTGATCTCGATTTCTCCGCTCATCCTCGATCACCACATCACCAAGTTCAAAGCGGGCGGCAGCGCCGTGAGCACGGCGGATGAGGCCGAATGCCGCGCGGCCACGCACATTTTGACACTCGGCCCGGCGTTGATTCTGGGCGCGCGCCGCATCGTGCAATCCGTCGTGGATGCCGCCACCGCGCCCGCCAAACGCCGCACTTATCGCCGCGTGCTCGAAACGAAAATCGCCGCCGACCCGGCAGCGCGCGCGCAGCAACTCGATGCGAATCCGGGGTTGTGGGTGCGGTTGCATCCCAATGCTCGCTCGCTGATTCTGCCGGACGTGTTGAACTGATGTACGAACGCCGCGAATTCCTAAAACTCGCTCCACGCCGCGAACCTGCTGCCAGCAGCTATTGGCTGCACGTCAGTCGCATGGCGATGGCTTGCCGCTTTGAAATTACGTTGCCGCAAACTGCGCAGGCCGGCGTGCGCGTGGCGAGTGCCGCGCTGGATGAGGTCGCCCGTCTCGAACAGCAATTGACGGTCTTTCGCGCTGACAGCGAAATCAGCCACATCAATCAAACCGCCGCTACCCAGGCCGTGCCAGTCGAACCCGCGCTCTTTGCCTTGCTCGGTTTGTGTCAGGAACTGGCGCGCGCGACCGCTGGCGCATTCGACATTACGTCCAGCCCCTTGAGCCATTGCTGGGGCTTTCTGCGGCGGCAGGGACGCATCCCCACGGCGGCGGAAATCGAAGCGGCGCGTCTGAACACCGGCAGCGCAAAGCTGCGGCTGAATGCCGAGGCGCGCACCATTCGATTGGCGCAACCCGGCGTCGAGATCAATCTGGGCAGTATCGGCAAAGGCTACGCGCTGGATCGCGTGGCCGGACAAATGCGCGGCGCGGTTCGCACGGCCTTGCTCAGTGCCGGTTCGAGCAGCATGCGCGCGCTGGGCAGTGGCGCACGCGGTCAGGGTTGGGTGGTTGGTATTCGTCATCCGCGCAAACCGGATCAGCGCTTGGCGGTCTTGCGATTGTGCGAGACTGCGCTGGCGACCAGTGGCGGCGAAGAGCAGTTTTTTGAACACGCGGGCCAACGCTACGCCCACATCCTTGATCCGCGCACGGGTTGGCCCGCCGAAGGTGTTGCGGGCGTAACCGTCGTGACCGATGCTGCGGCAGTCGCCGATGCGCTGGCGACGGCGTTTTATGTCGGTGGACGTGCGCTGGCCGAAACGTATTGCGCGGCACATCCCGGCACGCTGGCCGTGCTGCTGGAACGTGACGCCGAGCAACCCCTTGTCATCGGGCACAACGCGCATTGCGCAGTAGAGCTTTTCCATGACTAACGGCAACAAGCTTCTTCTCTCAAACAAACAGCAGATCGCCTTGATCGCGTTGCGCACGCTGATCGGCTGGCACTTTCTTTACGAAGGCTATTACAAATTCAGACTGCCGGGTTGGAGCGCCGACGGCACACGGCTCAGCGCCTGGACATCCGCCGGGTATCTCAAGGCGGCGACAGGGCCGCTGGCCGCGCTCTTTCAACGAATGCTGGATGCAGGTTGGGCCGGTTGGCTGGATCGCACGGTGAAAATCAGTCTCGTGCTGATTGGCCTTTCACTGATGCTTGGATTGTTCACACGCATCGGCTGTTGGGGCGCGTTGCTGTTGCTGTCGTTGTTTTATTTGTTGATGGTGCCGCTCGCCGGAACACAACAGCCCGGCAGCGAAGGCGCCTATCTGCTCGTCAACAAAACCTTGATCGAAGCCGCTGCCGCCGCCGTATTGCTGCTGTTCAACACCGGCGGCATTGCCGGGTTGGACTTGTTGGTTGCGCATCGGCAAGTACGGCAGGCAAGTTAGAAGAGCATGGGTTTCAGGCTTTAACCTGAATCCACGGCTAACGCCGTACAGCAGACTGCTAGTCTGCTGTGGTCTCGGCGAGTAGCCCACTGGCCGTGTCTTCAGCAGCCTGGCAGTCTGCTGTACGGCGGCGCATTTCACTCAATGGGTGAGCAGCCAGACTGACAAAAGAGCCCGCTGTTACTGGTCGAAACTGTGTTTTCAACTGCTTAACCGTGGATTTGGGCTGAAGCCTGAACTCCATGCTCTTAGATTATGCGCCCATCTCGGCCGGTCGGGCGGTTACTCAAATTTGAAAGGATTGACTATGAATCTAACTGACGAACAGAAAGAACAAGGCCGCCGCAATTTCCTAAAAGCCCTGGCGGGCACGCCCGCGCTCGCTGCGCTTGGTGTTGCTGCGGCGACGCATGGCCCGATCAAAGGTGGCCCGGTCAAAGCTGCAGTCATCGGCACGGGCGGGATGGGACGCGGCTTGATTGCGCAATGTCAGAAAGACCTGATTGACCTACGCGCCTTGTGCGACATCAATCCAAAGCGGCGGCGCGCGGTGGCCGAGACGCTGGTCAAAAACGGCTGGCCGCAACCCAAAGAATATGACGACTGGCGTGAGATGCTGCAAAAAGAAGACCTAGAAGCCGTCATCATCGCCACACCGCTCTGGTCGCACGCCGACATCGCGGTCGGCTGTTTGGACGCGGGCAAGCACGTGCTGTGCGAAAAGATGATGGCGAAAAGCGAGGCCGACTGTTTGCGCATGATTGACGCGATGAAGCGCAACAAGCGCCTGCTCGAAATCGGCTATCAGCGCTATTACAACCCCGTCTATCAGGCTTCGTACAGCAACATCATCAAACAGGGTTTGATCGGCGAGGTCTATTTCGCGCGCCTCGTCTGGCATCGCAACGGCAACTGGCGGCGCAAAGAAGACCCGCCCGCGCCCGATTTCAACCCCGGCAAGTGGGGCTATCCAGATTGGGAGCATCTGGTGAACTGGCGGCTTTACAAGCAGTATTCCGAAGGGTTGATGGCTGAATTAGGCAGCCATTTGATCACGGCGACGAACTGGTTTTTTGAAGCCCCGCCGGTCGCTGCTTATTCGACCGGCAGCATCGCGCGCTTCAACGACGGGCGTGAAGTTTACGATCACGTTTACGCCACGCTCGAATATCCGGGTGGACGCGCGGCGACGTTTTCATCCATCGAATCGAACGCCTTTGAAGATCATTACGAAATGTTCCTCGGCACCAAAGGCACGTTGATTTTGCAAAACGAAGTCGAGGTCTATCTGTTTTACGAGGGCGAAGCCGCGACGACCAAAGTCGAAGTCTCCCGGCAAAGCGCCGCGCCGGTCGCTGATACTTCCGCCACACGTCCGGCGGACGCGCCCGGACGCACAGTGAACGCCGCGACGGCAGGGCAGGTGGACAGAAACATTTCGTATCGCAACGAGATTGCTGAATTCTGCGCGTCTGTTCGTACAGGCAAGCCGGTGCGTTGCGGCCCGCAAAAAGCGATGCAATCGGCGCTGGCCGTGTTGACGGCGAATCAGGCGGCGGAAAAACGCGCGCGGGTTGAGATCAAACCGGCAACGCCTTCAGCCGCATGAATTGACAGGACATTGTGAACTGACTCCTGATTCCCGAATTCCGACGCCTGATAGTTAAGCTACCAGGCGTCGGAATTCGGGAATCGGGAATCAGTTGTTCACCCCAAAGGTAAAGCAGGATGAATAGAATGGTTCCCCGATTAAGTTGCGTAGCAGTGCTGTTGCTGGTTTGCGTTGGTTACGCCAACGCCGCCGACGCCACCGTTGCGCCCAACGGCGATGGACAATTCAAATCCATTCAGGATGCGATCATGGCCGCGCCACAGGGACTGCCCAGCGCCGAGCGGCCCTGGATCATCAGCGTCAAACCGGGCGTGTACAAAGAACTCATCTACGTCCAGCGCGAACGCCGCTTTATCAAGCTGGTTGGCGAAGACCCCAAGACGACGATCATCACGTTCAACTTAAACGCGAACATGATTTTCTTTGATGGCAGGCCGCTCGGCACCTTTCGCACACCGACAGTGCAAGTGGATGGCGATGGTTTTGGCGCTGAAAACATCACGTTTGAAAATTCCGCCGGGCCGGTCGGACAGGCGCTGGCCTTGCGCGTGGACGGCGATCAGGTCAGCTTCAAAAACTGCCGCTTTCTGGGCTGGCAAGATACGATTTTGCTCAATCGCGGGCGGCAGTATTTCGAGAATTGCTACATCACCGGGCACGTGGATTTCATCTTCGGCGGCGCAACGGCCTGGTTTGAACGCTGCCACATTCACGTGTTGAAAGAAGTATTGAAAGACGGTTACATCACGGCGGCCTCGACGCCGGAAACGCAGCCGTATGGTTTCATCTTTTCAAACTGCCAGATCACGGGCGAACCGGGCGTGAAAACTTATCTGGGCCGCCCTTGGCGCGGCTTTGCGCATACGGTTTTTCTGAATACGGAAATGTCCGATGCCGTGCGTCCGGTGGGCTGGCACAACTGGACAGGGCCGGAGCGCGAAAAGACGGCACGTTACGGCGAATTCGGCAGCACAGGCGCAGGCGCGAATGAAGCCGCGCGCGTGGCTTGGGCGCGCAAGCTGACCGCTGCTGAAGCCGAAGCCTTGACGGTCGCCAAAGTGCTTGGCGCTTGGAATCCGAGAGCTGTGCCAAAAGCCGAAGTCGCGCCTGTGCGCCGCAATCCTTACGACCATCCGCTGCTCAAAGGCCGCGTCAAAACCGACATCGAATACGCACAGGCGGGCGGCGAAAGCCTGAAGCTCGACGCGTTTGTGCCAACTGGCAAAGGGCCATTTCCAGCGGTGATCTTCGTGCACGGTGGCGGCTGGTCGGCGGGCACTCGCACGGGCGGCAACGATCCGTTGTTTGCGCCGGTCGCCCAGCGCGGCATCGCCTGGTTCACGATCAGCTATCGTCTCGCGCCCAAGCACAATTACCCCGCGCCGATTGAAGATGTCTACGCCGCCATTCGCTGGGTCAAGGCGCACGCGGCGGAATTCAACGTTGATCCTAAACGCCTCGCCTTGGTGGGCGAATCGGCAGGCGGACAAATCGTCGCGCAAGCTGCTGTGCTGGCGAAAGACGATACGCAGGTGGCCGCCGTCGTGCCGTTTTATGCGCCGGTGGATTTCATCGCCGATATGGCGCGGCGCGGCGGCTTGAGCACTTCGATGCGGGGTTTGTTCGGGCGCACTGACGCCAAAGCGGATGAAGCGACATTGCAACAGTTGCGCGAGGCCTCGCCAATCAATCACATTAAACCTGGCTTGCCGCCGTTCCTGCTGGTGCACGGCACGGGCGATATGAGCGTGCTGTACAACTGGTCGCCGCAGTTTCAGGCGAAGCTCAAAGCGGCAGGTGTGCCGTGTGACCTCATCACGATCCCCGATGGCGTGCACGGCATGGCGCGGTGGGAAAGCTTCGCGCCCGAATACAAAGAAAAGGTTGCTGACTGGCTCGCGCAACAATTGAAGCTATGAGATCGCCAAGAATTTATTTACTGCTGGCAACCCTGCTGGGCCTCACGCTGTGGGCGGTTGATTGGCGCGGACTGGCCGCCGCGTTGATTGACGACCGCTTTGCCGACGGCAATAGCCAGAATCAAAACCTGGCGAATAACTCCTTGCGGGTTTTCAACGGGCGCGCCAACACCGTGCGCACCGACGCCACCGGCTCCGTCTCGTTTGAGGTGACCAACGCGGGTGGTTCCGAAGCCTTTTGGGCCTACTTCACCAACGCGGGCGCGCCGGTCACGCTGGGCGTAGGCGATGCGCTGTCGGTCGCGTTAGACTTTTCGGTCAGCGGATTTGGCGGCACCGGGCAGGACGTGCGCTTTGGCGTGTTGGATTCGCTTGGCACGCGCAACACGACGAATTTGACGGCGGGGATGAACGATGCGACGTTCATCAACGACACCGGCTACGGCTTGCAGTACTACGCCAGCGGCGCGGGCAACCCGTTCGTGATTGGCCGACGCGCGTTGTTGACGGGCGGGAATATCTTCAACAACTTCGGCGATTTTGCGACGATCTCGACGGGCACCAGCGGAGCCACCGCGCGGCAGCCGCTCGAAAACAACGTGCCTTATACGTTGAGTTATACGATCACCCGTGTGTCGGCGAACGAGACGCAAATCGAAGCCGCCGTGACCGGGGGCGCACTGAACGGGCTGACTTACAAAGTCGTCGAGAGCAGCATCGCGCCGCAAACCACGTTTGATTATTTCGCCTTTCGCATTGCCGGGCCGACCTTTGCCACGAAGCTGACGTTCACGCGCCTGCTGGTGGATTACACGCCGCAACCCCCCGTCATCACCAGCCAGCCGCAACCTTCGACGTTGACCGTACAGGTCGGCGGCAATGTCACGTTCGCCATTGCGGCGCGTGGCGATGTGCCTGCCTACCAGTGGCAAAAAAATGGTGTGGACGTGGCGGGCAATGCTTCGGCGCGCACGGCGACGCTGAATCTGACGAATGTGCAATTGGGCGACGCGGGCGATTACACCTGCGTGGTGAGCAATGCGGGCGGCAGCGTGCGCAGCAATCCCGCCAAACTGAATGTCACGACCGATCAGGTGCCGCCCGCGCCCGCGATCGCGCAACAGCCGCGCGACACCACCGTCGTGGCTGGCGCTGCCGCGAGTCTGTCGGTCACGGCGACGGGCGCAAATCTGGTTTATCAATGGTTCAAGAACGGCGCGCTGATTCCGCAGGCGAACGAAGCGTCCTTGCGGTTTGCCAGCGCGCAAATCAGCGACGCGGCGAATTACACGGTCGTCATCAGCAATTCTAGCGGCAGTGTGCTGAGCGCGGCGGCCAGGCTGTTGGTCGTTTCGGCAATGAGTGTTGTGCAAACAGCGCCGCTCGGCGGCGCAATGAATGTATGCATTGACGCACCGCTGACGCTGACCTTCGATCAAGCGCCGCGCCAGGGCACGAGCGGACGCATTCAAGTGTATCGGCTGGACGCGAACGACAATGGTGTGTTAGTTGACGCAATTGATCTGTCGTTGGCGGGGCAGAGCCGTAGCGTTGGCTCGGCCAGCACGACGTTCAATTACTATCCGGTGCTGCTCGATGGCAACACGGCGACGATCACGCTGCATCGCGCGCTCGATTACCAACAACGTTATTACGTGACGCTTGAACCCGGCGTGCTGACCGATGCCAGCGGCGCGCCTTTTGCCGGACTCGACGAAACCAAAGCCTTGCGCTTCACGACCAAAACGCTGGGGCCGCCGTTGGGCGCGACTTCGTTGTGGGTGGCGGTGGATGGCACGGGCGATTTTTGCACGGTGCAGGGCGCGCTTGATTTTGTGCCGGTGAACAACACGCAACCGGTCAACATCACGGTGGCGCGCGGCACTTACAACGAGATCGTTTATGTCCCGTCGAACAAACCTTTCATCACCGTGCGCGGCGCAGACCGCGACTTGACGCGCATTCAATACGCCAACAACGCGGTGTTGAATCCGACCAGCACCGTCACGCGCACGATGTTCGGCGTGGACGCGCCCGATTTCACGCTCGAAAACATCACGCTGCACAACACGACCGCGAAAGGCGGTTCGCAGGCCGAGGCATTCAGGGGGAATAACCAGCGCCTCACCCTCAACCGCGTTTCCTTGTTCAGCTTTCAGGATACGTTGATGCTGCAAGGCCGCGCGTTCGTGAACGACAGTTACATCGAGGGCGACGTGGATTTCATGTGGGGCAGCGGCGCGGTGTTTTTTCAAAACTGCGAGTTGAAAGCCAACAACGCGGGCTTTTATACGCAGATTCGCAACGGGCAGAGCGGCAACGGCAACGTGTATGTGAATTGCCGCCTGACGAGCACGCCCGGCTTGACCGGTGTTTATCTCGCGCGCATTGATCCGACGGTTTTCCCCTACAGCCAGGTCGCGTTCATCAATTGCGCAATGGGGCCGCACATCCTGCCGGTCGGCTGGCAATTGAATAACGCGGCGACCGCGCCCAACGTGCAGTTCTGGGAATACGGCAGCAAGACGCTGAACGATGCGCCACTGGATGTGAGCCAGCGCGCGCCGTTCGCGCGGCAACTTTCCGCCGACGAAGCCGCGCGTTGGAGCGATCCGGCTTTCGTGCTTGGCAATTGGACGCCGACGACGTTGACGGCTTCGCCCAGCTTGGCGTTGGAGGAAACGCTGACGGTCAATCTACTCGCGCCCGCTGCCACAGTGGCTTCGGACACCGTCGGGCTTTATCGCGTAAGCGCCGCCGACGCCGAATCGCTGACGCGCCAGAGTCTGGCTGCCGCGCAAAACGGCGTGTTGCGCTTTGCGCGTCCCGCACAAGCAGGCCGCTATGAATTTCGTTACCTGCGCGGCGACGGTGCGCGCGTGGCGACCAGCAACATTGTCACGGTGCCTGCCGCGCCGTTGCGCCGCGCCGATGTGCCCATCGGTTTTGCCGCCGTCGAGGCCTGGGGGCAGAACGGCACGACCGGCGGCGCGGGCGGCCAAACCGTCACCGTCACAACGGCGAATGAATTTCTGCAAGCCATCGCGCGGCCCGAACCGCTCATCATTCGCGTCAGCGGCATGCTCGCCTTGCCGCCGCGTATGCACAGCGTGGCTTCCAACAAAACGCTCATTGGTGTCGGCGCGAACTCGGGCTTCACCAACGGCGGCTTGCTCATCGGCTTGCCCTTCCGCGAAGGCGTCACCGAACCGCCGGTTGACGCGGTCAAAAACGTCATCGTGCGCAATCTGCGCTTTGCCAATGCGGCGGATGACGCGATCAACATTCAGATGTTCGCGCATCACATCTGGATAGATCATTGCGATCTGAGCAATGCGTTCGACGGGCTGATTGATATTCGTTTCGGTTCGAGTTATGTCACCGTGTCGTGGAACCGGTTCAGCCAGCACAGCAAGACTTCGCTGGTGGGTGCGGACGATAGCAACGCGGCGCTGGACGTGGGCCGTTTGAAAGTCACCTATCATCACAACTGGTTTGACGGCACGACTGAACGCCATCCGCGCGTGCGTTACGGCGAACCCGTGCATGTGTTCAACAACTTTTATCTGAACAACAGCGGTTATGGTGTTGGCTGTTACCAGCAATCCGGTTGTGTAATCGAAGGCAATTATTTCGAGAATGTCGCCGTGCCCATCACGATCACCGGCCCGACCGAAGCCGGGCGCGCGGTCGAACGAAACAACTTTTTTGTGCGCAGCGGCGTGCCTGTCGTAGGTGGCGCGGTGCTTGAGCCGCAGACGTTTTACGGTTATGTGTTAGACCCGCCCGCCGATGTGCGTGCGCTCGTGGCGCGCGACGCGGGCGTGGGCAAGTTGCGATTTTAGATCGGGTTTCACTTTGGTGTACGGGAAAACCGTGCAGCGGGACAGTACCGCGCGCGTCAGCAAGCGGCGCATTGGCGGTTCGGCCAATGGGGCAAGCTTGACGCCACCGCTTGCTGACGCGCGCGGTACTGTCCCAGCGTCAACTGATTCCCGTATATGCAATTGCAAACCGCTCTCATTGCTTGCTGCATACAGTTGAGGGCCGGAGCCAACAAACATGAAACAAATTTGCTGCTTATTCTTCGTCTGGTTCGCGTGGCTGGGCGTCAGCGCATTCGGTCAAGACGCCGCACCGCATTACCTGTTCGCCTATTTCAAAAACAACGGTGAGGACGGCTTGCATCTGGCCCACAGCCGCGATGGCCTGAAATGGCAGCCGCTCAACAATGACAAGTCGTACCTGACGCCGCAGGTGGGCAGCCAGAAGCTGATGCGCGATCCCTGCATTCTGCCGGGGCCGGACGGCGTCTTTCATCTGGTCTGGACGACCGGTTGGGAAGGCCGCGACATCGGCATCGCGCATTCCAAAGACCTCCTCAACTGGTCGGAGCAGCAAACGATTCCCGTGATGGCGCACGAACCGACGGCGCTGAATTGCTGGGCGCCGGAGATTTTTTATGACACGGCGAACCGGCAATACCTGATCTTCTGGTCAACGACCATCCCCGGCAAGTTTCCTGAAACCGCAGGCTCGGCGGGCAAGGGCCGCAACCATCGCATCTATTACGTGACGACAAAGGATTTCAAAAGCTACAGCCAAGCGGCGGTGTTTTATGACGGCGGCTTCAACGTAATTGATGCAACCGTGGTTCAGGATGCCCAACGCTTCGTAATGATCGTCAAGGACGAGACTGAATTGCCGGTGGCCAAAAAGCATCTGCGTCTTGCGACCAGCGATAAGGCCGTCGGGCCATACAGCGCGGCCTCGCCCGCCTTCACCAAAGATTGGGTCGAAGGGCCGACGGCGCTGAAGCTGGGACAGGAATGGATTGTTTACTACGACGAATACCGCGACCACCGCTACGGCGCGCTCAAAACGCGTGATTGGAAAAGCTGGGAAAACATCAGTGAGCAACTCAGCTTTCCGGCGGGCGTGCGGCACGGCACTGCCTTCGCCGTTTCGGCCAACATCCTCGCGGGGTTGCAAGGACAGCAGCCGCAAATCGCCTGGCGCAATGCGCTGCGGCAAAGCGCCGGCTGGTACGGCAGCGACGAAGCCGTGCGCGTGGCCGACAACGTGCTGCTTTACCAACGCGACACGGGCGGCTGGCCGAAGAACACCGAGATGGCGAAGCTGCTCACCGCAGGCGAGCGCGCCGAACTGAACGAAAACAAAGATCACCTGGATTCGACGATTGATAACGGCGCGACTTACACACAGCTTGAATATCTCGCCCGCGTGTTCAGCGCGACCAAACAGGAGCGGTTCAAAACAGCCTTCTTCAAAGGGCTGGATTACCTGCTGCAAGCGCAATACGCGAACGGCGGCTGGCCGCAGTATTTCCCGCTGCGCAAAGGTTATTACACGCACATCACCTACAACGATGATGCGATGATCGGTGTGCTGCGCTTGCTGCGGGACATCACGCGCAAGCAGCCGGAATATGGCTTTGTAGATGACCCGCGCCGTCAGCGCGCTGGGCAAGCCGTCGCCAAGGGAATTGAATGCATCCTGAAAACACAGATTGTGGTGGACGGCAAACGCACCGCGTGGTGCGCGCAACACGACGAAGTGACACTCGCTCCCGCCAAGGCGCGCGCGTATGAACATCCTTCGCTCAGCGGCAGCGAGAGCGTCGGGATCGTGCGCTTTCTGATGGAGATAGAGAACCCCGATGCGCGTGTCAGCAACGCGATTGAAGCCGCCGTCGCCTGGCTCAAGGCGGTGCAGGTCAACGGCTTCCGCTATTACGACAAACGTGATGCGGCGTTGGAAAAAGGCTATGACCGGGTGCTCGAAGCCGCGGCCAATGCCGGGCCGCTCTGGGCGCGCTTTTACGAAATCGGCACCAATCGCCCGATCTTCAGTGGACGGGATAGCATCATCAAATACAGTGTGTCCGAGATTGAACACGAACGGCGCACCGGTTACGGCTGGTATTCAGACCGCGCGGCAGATTTGCTGGCGAAAGAGTACCCGGCGTGGTGGGCGAAACAAGAGAAACGATAAGCATGTACAGCAGGCTGCCAGCCTGCTGCTGCTTTGAATGAAAGCCAATTGGCTCGACGCGCTGGCCCCAGCAGGCTGGCAGCCTGCTGTACGAGAGGAAGCTATGAACGACCGACGCACATTCATCAAAACACTCGCGGCCACCGGCACTGTCTTTTGGCTGCCGTTACCTGCGCCGACCTCTGCTGCCGTTGAAGACCCGTGGACACAGGTGCCCGCCATCCTGCGCCGCATCAACCCCCCCGTCTTCCCGAAACGCGATTTCGTCATCACCAAATACGGCGCGGTCACGGGCGGCCAGCGCGATTGCACTGACGCGATTCGTAAAGCCATCGTGGCGTGCAACAAAGCGGGCGGCGGGCGCGTCGTCGTGCCGCCGGGCGAATTCCTGACGGGCGCGATTCATTTGCTGAGCAACGTCAATCTGCACGTCAGCGCGGGCGCGACGCTCAAGTTCAGCCAGGACACCAAACAGTATCTACCCCTCGTCTTCACGCGCTGGGAAGGCGTCGAGTTGATGAATTACTCGCCGTTCATTTACGCCATTGAGCAGCGCAACATCGCTATCACCGGCGCGGGCACGTTGGATGGACAGGCCGACGAGACGCATTGGTGGCCGTGGAAAGGGCGCGGGCGCGGCGCCGAAACGCAGGACAAGGCGCGCAATCGTTTGATCGAGATGGGCGAACAGAATGTGCCCGTCAGCGAGCGCGTCTTTGGCGAAGGCTCTTTCTTACGCCCGAATTTCATTCAACCCTATCGCTGTCAAAACGTGTTGATCGAGGGCGTGACGATCAAGCGTTCGCCGATGTGGGAGATTCATCCCGTGCTTTGCCGCAACGTCACCGTACAGGACGTCAAGATCAGCAGCCACGGCCCGAACAACGACGGTTGCGATCCCGAATCGTGCACGGATGTGCTCATCAAGGATTGTTCTTTTGACACAGGCGACGATTGCATTGCCATCAAATCGGGCCGCAACGGCGACGGCCGCCGCGTCAACGTGCCGACCGAAAACGTCATCATTCAAGGTTGCGAAATGAAAGACGGCCACGGCGGCGTCACTATCGGCAGCGAGATTTCGGGCAGCGTGCGCAATGTCTTTGCCGAGAACTGCAAGATGGATAGCCCACATCTGGATCGTGCGTTGCGGCTGAAAACCAATGCCGTGCGCGGCGGCACGCTCGAAAACATTCATATGCGCAACGTTCAGATCGGGCAGGTCAGCGATGCGATTGTTTCGGTTGATTTCACTTACGAAGAAGGTGAGAAGGGCACGTTCATGCCGGCTGTGCGTAATGTCAGTGTGCGCGAGGTGACCAGTCAGAAAAGCAATTTCGCCCTGTATCTGCGCGGCTTTGAGAAAGCGCCGATCACCGACATCCGGCTGGAAAATTGCACCTTCGAGAACGTGGCGCGAGCGAGCGTTTACGAATACGCGCACGATGTGCGGCTCAGCAACGTGAAGATCAATGGCGCGAAACCAGTGCGCATTGCCTTGGTCGGCGATTCGACCGTGACCGAAGGTTCCGGCTGGGGCGTCGGGTTCAGAGAACGTTTGAGCGCGACAGTCGAATGTATGAATCAGGCGCGCAATGGGCGCAGTTCGCGCAGCTATATTGCCGAGGGCCACTGGCAATGCGCCCTCGCGCAACACGGCGATTACGTTTTGATTCAATTCGGCCACAACGATCAGCCGGGCAAGGGGCCGGAGCGCGAGACCGTGGCCGGGACAACCTACAAAGATTTTCTGCGCCGTTACGTGGACGAGGCGCGCGCGGCGAATGCGAAACCCGTGCTGGTCACTTCGTTGGCGCGCCGCAATTTCAACGCTGAGGGTAAGGTGGCCGACGACATCCTCGCCACTTATGCTGAAGCTTGCCGTCAGGTTGCGGCGGAAAAGAATGCGCCGCTGCTTGATCTGCACGCGCGCAGCATCGAGTTGCTCAATCATTTGGGCAAAGCCGGTACGGCTGAGTTTGATGTGAAGAAAGAAGACGGCACTCCCGACACCACGCACCTGTCGCGCAAGGGCAGCGCGGTGTTTGGGAAAATGGTGGCGGATGAGTTGGTCAAAGTCGTGCCGGAATTGCAAAGTAAGTTGCGCTGAACCCTGGGTACGCACCGCTCCCAGCGTGCAGTCATGGCCTGAGACGGATAAAGACCGGAGGGATTTCCTTTCAGCATCAGCCTGTCTGATTTCAAGACGGCACGCTGGAAGCGGTGCGTACCCAGGAGTGTCGCTCCCAGCGGTTGCATCCCCTCTTTTCAAAGCGTATCTTTCCCGCCGTCGCAACCCACTCCTTCCAATCAATTCAAACTTAACTTGCAGGAGGCACGCGCTATGAAACAGCAGCACAGCATTCTGATGACACTCTTCTTGGCAGCCGCGCTGGCATTGGTCTTAACGCCGGGCGCTTCCATATCAGCACAGCAAAGTGGGGCCGCTCCCGCCAAGGCCGAAGGCGGCAAACGCCCCATCGAAATGAAAGACATTCTGGCGTGGAAGCGGCTGGGCACGGCCACGGTTTCCAACGACGGCAAGTATTTCGCCTACAAGTTGACGCCGACCGAGGGCGATGGCGAAGCCGTGTTGCGTCGCGTGGCCGATGACAAAGAGTGGCGCTTCGCCATCGGCGAATCGGCTGGATTCGGTGGCGGTGGCGGTGGCGGCGCGTTTGGCGAGGGGCCGGTGGCGCGTGAATTGGCGTTTTCGGAAGATGGCAACTGGTTCGCTTTCACGGTCTATCCCGGCGCCAAAGAGGCCAAGCGATTGAAGCGCGAGCGCAAACCGTTGCAAAACAAAATCACGCTCGTCGAATTGGCGACTGAAAAGAAAACCGAGTTTGAGAAGATCAGACGTTTTGCCTTTTCGGCGGAGAACGCCGCGTGGATCGCGCTGCATCGTTACGGCGCTGAGGCCGCGCCGGCTGGACCAACAGTAGCGACGGGGCCGCCGTCTGGTGCGCCTGCGGGCGGCGGCGCGGCTGCGCCCGAACGCGCGACGGGTTCGGATTTGATCCTGCACGAACTGGCGACGGGCAATGAACTCAACGTCGGCAACGTCGCCGATTTCGCCTTCAACAAAAAGGGCGACTGGCTGGCGTGGACGATTGATGCGACTGACAAGGTTGGCAACGGCATTCAAGTGCGCAATATGAGCAATGGCGCAGTCTTGCCGCTCGATAGCGACAAGGCCGTCTATCGCGGCTTGAACTGGACGGAGAAGGGTGAGGCGCTGGCTGCGGTGAAAGGCGTCGAGGACAAAGGCTTCGAGGATAAGCTTTACAGCTTGGTCGCGGTTACGTTCAGCAGCGGCACGCCGCAAAAGACTGTGTACGATCCGCGCCAGGACAAAGATTTCCCTGCCGGGCTTTCGGTCAGCCCGAATCGTTCGCCAGCCTGGACGGACGATCTGAGCGCCGTGCTTTTCGGTATTCAGGAAGTGAAACGCAAGAAGCCAGGACGCGAGGGCGAAGCGAAAGCGCCCGAAACAGTAGCTGTTACTGCGGCTGCTCCGCCTGCCGGGATGCGTCCACCACAGGACGAAACCGAAAAACCTGATCTGGTGTTGTGGCATTGGCAGGACAAACGTTTGCAAGCCCAGCAGCAGGTCGAAGAGCCGCGCGACAAGAATTTCAGCTACCTGGCAATTTACCGCGTAGCCGAAAAGAAATTCATGCGTCTGGCCGATGAGATGGTGCGCAATGTGAACGCCGCGCCCAAACAGCAATGGGCGATTGGTTCCGACACACGCGAATACGAATTGATGAGCAACCTGGATGGCCGCCGCTATCAGGATGTTTATGTGATTGATCTGAAAACCGGCGCGCGCAAGCTGGCGTTGAAAAAGGCGCGCAACGTGTTTGGCCCTTCAACTGATGGCACGCAGTTGCTCTACCACGAAGACGGCCATTTTATGACCTACGATCTGGCGACCGGCCAGACGCAAAACCTGACGGCCAAAGTGCCTGCCGTGTTCTGGAACGAAGAGGATGATCACAACGTCGTCAAACCGCCGACGTTTCCTTTAGGCTGGACGAAAGACAGCAAGGCCGTGTTGCTGACCGATGGCTGGGACATTTGGCAGGTGCCCACACGGAGTGGCGGACAAGCCGTCAATCTGACCGTCAACGGCAAGCGTGACAAGATTCGCTATCAAACGCGCTTCCGCTTAGACCCTGAAGAGAAGGGGATTGATCTGGCGCAGCCGCTGTACGTGCGTGCTTACGGCGAATGGACGAAGAAGATGGGCATCGCACGCATCGAACCAGGCAAACCCGGCGCGAAACCGTTGATGTGGGACGATGCTGCGTATGGCACGCTGGTCAAAGCCAAAACGGCGGATGCCTATTTCTTTACGCGCGAGACGCCGACGGATTTCCCTGACTATTTCGTGGCTGACGCTTCGTTGGGTAATGCACACAAGCTGACCACTGCGAATCCGCAGCAGAAAGATTTCTTGTGGTCGGCGGGCGCCAAGCTGATTGAGTACACCAGCGCGAAGGGCGACAAGCTGCAAGGCTCATTATTCCTGCCCGCGAATTACCAGCCGGGCAAGAGCTATCCGACGATTGTTTATATCTATGAAAAGCTTTCGCAAGGGCAAAACACGTACACCGCGCCGACGGCGAACGGCTTTAACAAAGCGGTTTACACCAGCAACGGCTACGCGGTGTTGATGCCGGACATTACCTACAAGATCAACGATCCGGGCATGTCTGCCGTCTGGTGCATTTTGCCCGCCTTGCAGGCGGCGATTGCGACCGGGGTGGTGGACAAGGACAACGTGGCGCTGCACGGTCATTCATGGGGCGGCTATCAAACAGCGTTTATGGTGACGCAGACCAACGCCTTCAAAGCGGCCATCGCGGGCGCGCCGCTGACTGATATGATCTCAATGTACAACCTGATCTATTGGAATTCGGGCGGCGGCAACATGGCCATTTTTGAAAGCAGCCAGGGACGCTTCACTTCAAGCCCGGTGGACAACGTCGAAGCCTACATTCGCAACTCGCCGGTCTTTCACGCCAAGAACGTCAAGACGCCGCTGATGATCTTGCATAACGACAAAGACGGCGCAGTGGATTTCACGCAAGGCATCGAATACTTCAACCAACTGCGGCGGCTACAAAAGCCCGTCGTGATGTTGCAATACAAAGGCGAGAACCACGGCCTGCGTGTGCCGGCGAACATGAAGGACTACACCGTGCGCATGCGCGAATTCCTGGATCACCACTTGATGGGCAAACCCGCGCCGCAATGGTTGCTGGACGGCGTGCCGCATCTCAAGTTGAAAGATCACCTGGAAGAGCGCACCAAAGATAAAGGTGACCCAGTGGTTGGGCCGTTGGATGAAGTGGTGAAGAAATAATCGTCTGAATGCGCAAGCCCTGGGAGCGCAGGCATCCTTGCCTGCTGTAAAGATGTCGCGTAGCGTTCCGATTCCTAAGCGTCGTAATCGCGTAAACTGGAATAAGGAAGCTGCGCGGCTTCTTTTTTAGCAGGCAAGGATGCCTGCGTACCCAGGGCGTGACAGCGCGCGATGGGCAAGCTATAGTGCATTTGCCGCTGCCTTCTTTCAGCGGATTTCATCTCAACAATTCATTGGAGACTGCATGCCGACGAGCTTTCACGAGCGGACTGCTTTGCAGGCTACGCTCGCTGATGCCTTTGACTTTGCGCAGAGGCAAGTCAAGGCGCTGCTGGAAAAATATCCGGCGGATTACTATCCGATGTATTCCGTCGCGGGCCAGTTCGGCCAAGACCGCAAACGTTGGACGCATTGGTGCGATGGGTTTTATCCGGGAATAATGTTTATCTTCGCCGAAGCGACCGGCGAGCGCTTTTGGCTGGACAAGGCTGTCGCGTTTAGCACGCCGCTGGAAGAGCGGCAATATGACCGCGCCGTGCATGATCTGGGCTTTCTGTTTTTCTCAACCTATCTGCGCTGGCTCAAACTGGGCGGGCCACGCGAACGCATCGAGCCGGTGTTGATTCAAGCGGGCCGAACGATGGCGATGCGCTTTATGGAACGCGGGCAATATCTGCGCTCGTTCGTCGAACCGGCGTCGCTCTTCATAGACATCATGATGAATGTCGGGACGATCTTTCACGCGGGCTTGCAAACGGGCGATGCGCATTTGCTGGATGTGGCGCACCGGCATTGTTTGACGACGCGGCGCACACTGGTGCGGGGCGATGGTTCGACCGCGCATGAGGCGCTATTCGAGCCGGAATCCGGCGAATGCCTGCGCCAGTCCACACACCAAGGCTATCGCGGCGATTCGTGCTGGAGCCGTGGCTTGGCTTGGTCGCTCTATGGCTTCACGCGTTCGCACCAACAGACCGGGCGCGCGGAGTATCTGGAAACCGCGCAGTTAAACGCCGATTACTATTTGGAAAACACCCCGGCAGATGGCGTGACGCCGTGGGATTACGATGCGCCGGACGCTGGGCCGCTGGCGCGCACACAAGTGGACACCTCGGCTTGTGCGATTGCGGCGTCAGGCTTGCTGGATTTGGCCGAGGTCGCGCCGGATCGCACCAAGGCGCGGGCCTATCGGGATTTTGCGTTGACGTCATTGCAAACGCTGGCGCAAAAATATCTGGGCCGGTTGACGCCGGGTTTTGAAGGCATCTTGAACGGCGGCGTTTATCACATACACAAAAACCTGGGCGTGCATGAAGCCGTGCTGTTTGGCGAATACTTTTTTGTCGAGGCGCTCGACAAGGCGCTGAAATCCTTGAGCAAAGCCGCGACGCCTGCGCACGTTACGCCGTATCCTGAAACCTCGCTGCCCGCTTGGGCGCGCACTTGGGCGGATGGGCCGACGGAAGAAGAAATGCCTGCGCCCGAAGCAAGGGGATAAACGTTCAGAGTTCACGCTTCAGCGTGTTTGCTGGCCGCCACTCACACGCTGAAGCGTGAACTCTGAACTTCTTTCACCGAAAATATACAGGAAGAAGGATTTTGCTACAGATGAACGTGGCTTGACGCGGATCAGCGTGCCCTCGCGTTGAGATGCGGCGAGCTATTCTCGGAGTTTGAATGACAGACAGACCGGTTTCATTGGTGACGGGCGCGGGGCGCGGCATCGGACGCGGCATCGCTGTTGAACTCGCCAAGCTGGGGCACGCGGTGGCGATCAATTACGCGGGCAATGCCAGCGCGGCGGAGGAGTGCTTGCAACTGGTGCGGGCGGCGGGTGGCGTTGGCCTCACGGTGCGCGCCGATGTCGCTTCAACTGAAGACCGGGCGCGGCTGGTGCAAACGGTGCTGGCGGCGTATGGCCGCATTGATTTGCTGGTGAACAATGCGGGCGTTGCGCCGGACGTGCGGGCTGACATTCTGGATGCGGGCGAGGCGTCGTTTGACCGGCTCATCAACATCAACCTGAAAGGGCCGTATTTCCTGACGCAACTCGTCGCGCGGCAAATGATCGAACAGGTCAAAGGCGGCGCTCTTACTTCTTCCGGCTTGCCGCGCATCGTGACGATTACGTCGGTGTCGGCGTACACGGCGTCGGTCAATCGCGGCGATTATTGCGTGGCCAAGGCGGGGCTGGCGATGATGACGGCGCTCTATGCGGCGCGGCTGGCGGAATACGGCATCAATGTTTATGAAGTGCGGCCCGGTGTGATTGCCACCGCGATGACGGCGGGCGTGAAAGAAAAATACGATGGCTTAATTGCACAAGGGGCTTGGCCGTTGCGCCGTTGGGGGCAGCCCGAAGACATCGGACGGGCGGTGGCGGCTATCGCGCGGGGCGATTTGCCTTATTCGACCGGCGAAGTGCTTAATGTGGATGGGGGATTCCATTTGCGGACGTTATGAGCGTTTGCCAGGGGCAGGCGCAAATTGTGTAACTCCCGCTTTGGCGCGAGCGTCTACCAAACCGGAATCAAAATTGACAAACTGCAAATTGGAGGAATCCGCAGAATGAAGTTCAAGCTGGGAAATTTTAAGGGGTTGTTGCTTACGGTTGGCGTTTTGGCGGTAGCGGGTGCCGGGCTGGGCTATTTTTATTATGGCCGGAAGGCGACGGCGGAAGAGTACATCACCACCAAGATCGAGCGCGGCAATGTGCGCAATACGGTGAGCGCTACCGGGGCCTTGCAAGCCGTGACGACTGTTCAGGTGGGCAGCCAGGTTTCGGGCAATATCAAGGCGCTCAACGTGGATTTCAATTCGACCGTGCACAAAGGACAGATCGTGGCGCAACTCGATCCTTCGATCTTTCAGGCACAAGTGGCGCAAGCGCGCGCCAATCTCGAATCGGCCCGCGCGAATCTGGCCGATGCGCAAGCCAAGTTGGTTTCCGCCCAAGTGGCCATTGAAAGTCAGCGTGCCAATGTGGGCAGCGCCAACGCCAATCTCGAAGCCTTAAAGGCGGCGCGTGATGACGCCAAGAGCGCCTTACAACGGCAGGAAGGACTCGCCGCTGCCGGTATCATCAATCAGCGCGATCTGGACATCGCCCGCACGATGGTGCAATCCGCCGAAGCCCGTTACAACCAAGCCGTCTCGCAAGTGGCGCAGGCGCGCGCGACGGAACAGCAAGCGACGCGCTCCGGCATTGCGCAGGCGGAAGCCAGCGTCAAACAGGCGCAAGCGCAGGTGCAACAGTCCGAGGCTTCGTTGCGCTTGGCCGAAGTCAATCTGAGCCACACGACGATCGCTTCGCCGATTGACGGGGTGGTTGTTTCGCGCAACGTGGACGTGGGCCAGACCGTGGCGGCCAGTTTGTCGGCGCCGACGCTGTTTACCATCGCCAACGATCTGACCCAGATGCAAGTCATCGCCAACATTGACCAGGCCGACATTGGCGTCATCAATTCCGCCAACAAGATTGGCTTTACCGTAGACGCCTTTCCCGGCCAAACCTTCAACGGGACGATCAGCCAAATCCGGCTCAATCCGGTCAACACGCAAAACGTGGTCACGTATAACGTCGTGATTGACGTGTCGAATCCCGAACTCAAACTCAAACCCGGCATGACGGCGAACCTGACGATCACCATCGCGGAACGGCAAAACGTGCTGAAAGTGCCTAACGCCGCTTTACGCTTCCGGCCTGCCGATATGACGCCGGAAAAGATGCGCGAATTGTTTGGTGGCGGGCATGAGGGCGGCGGCGCTGGTGGCGGCGCTAACGCTAACGCGGGGAAGCCCGCCGAAGCGCCTGCGGGTCAAGCCAAGCCCGGCGAGAAACCGGCGGCCAAGCCTGAGGGCGGCCAAGCTGGCGCAGGCGCGCAACGCGGCGAAGGCCGTTCGGGCGAACGTGGTGGCGGTGCTGCTGCCGGAGCGGGGCCAAACCAAAACGCTGCTGCCAGAGAAGGTGGTGAAGGGAAACGTGGCGAAGGGCAACGTGGCGGCGGCGCAAACGCTGGCGGTAATGCGAACGCTGGTGGTAATGCGAACGGTGGCGGCGGCGCGCGCAATGCCGGTGGGCCAGGCACACCGGGGGCCAATGCCGGTAGCCCTGGTTCAGGCGGCGCCGGTTTTGGCGGCATGCAGACGGCTGCCGTAGTGTCAGGTCAACGCCGTATCGTTTGGGTGCTGGGGCCGGATGGCAAACCGCAACCGCGCCGCATCCGGCTGGGCATTACGGATGGCGCGAGCACTGAGGTGACCGAAGGGGATTTGAAAGAAGGCGAGGCCGTGATCACCGCGCAAAATAGCGCCAATACCAACCGCGCTAATCCCACCAGCAGCCGTCCGCCCGGCTTTGGCGGTGGAATGGGTGGCCCCGGCATGGGCGGCGGCGGCGGCGGCGGCGGACGCCCGCGCTAAGCAGTTCCTATCCGTGAACGGTAGTCAGTTGTGCAGACGATTGACTACCGTTTGTTTGTCACTGTCGAAAGACACCTAATACTCAGGCAGCTAAGTTTCCTGGCAGTTACAGCCTCATCTTGTAGTAACGACTTTAATCGTTCAAACCCGCAGGCGTAACGGATAAATTCGTTACTACCGGTGAGTCACAAAATGCCCAAAAACTTCGTTGCCGGTGTAGTAACTACAAGAAAAACTAAATTTTCTGGCATTTACCTCTTCGCCGCAGAGCGGCGGTTGAATTTAGCCGTGGGTTTTCAACCCACGGACAGACAGCGCGCAATCAATTGCGCGTCGCGTCAGCGACGCTTGAAACACGCGACCATTCAAGCGTCGCTGACGCGACGCGGGTTTGTGGCGCGGATACCGTGGGTTGAAAACCCACGGCTAAATTCAACCGCCGCTAACGCGGCAAAAACAATCTTCAAAACACGAGATAACTTAGTTTCTCGTGTAGTAACCACAGCGTAAACAAAGTTGCTTGGCTTTTTTCTGTCTATGCGTGATAACTAACGGACAGAAAAATGTGTGACAGAAAAATTAGATCGGTTTTCACATCAGTATATGGGAAAAGCCGCGCAGCGCGACGGTACCGCGCGCGTGAGCAAGCGGCACGTCAAGCTTACGCCCTTGGCCGAATCGCACAGGCTTCGCTTGCTCACGCGCGCGGTACCGTCCCGGCACAACGCACTCCCGTAAACGCAATTGAAAACCGATCTAGCTGCCGAAACAGGCTAACAAACTTTATTTACAGACTACTAACTACTAACAAGTGAACAACGCGACTCTTACAGCAACTGCCGATCAAACGGCTCCCTCGGGTTCGGTGCGGCCTGTCATCGAACTGGATCACATTCACAAGGTCTATAAAATGGGCGATGTCGAAGTGCATGCTTTACGCGGGGTTTCTTTAACCGTGGGCCACGGCGAATTCGTCGCCATCATGGGCGCTTCGGGTTCGGGCAAATCCACGATGATGAACATCATCGGTTGCTTGGATCAGCCGACCAAGGGCAAATACATTCTCGATGGGCAGGATGTTTCGCGCATGTCGAAAGACGACCGCGCCGACATTCGCAATGGCAAAATCGGCTTCGTGTTTCAAGGCTTCAATCTGCTCTCGCGGACTTCAGCGCTGGAGAACGTCGAATTGCCGATGCTTTACGCGGGTCTTTCCACGGCTGAGCGGCACAGCCGCGCGCAAGCGGCGCTCAAGGCCGTCGGTTTGGCCGGACGTGAACAAAATCATCCGAACCAGCTTTCTGGGGGACAGCAACAGCGTGTGGCGATTGCGCGGTCACTGGTGAACCGCCCGACGATTATTCTGGCTGACGAACCGACAGGGGCGCTCGATTCGCGCACCTCGGTCGAAGTCATGGGCATTTTTCAGCAGTTGAATCGTGAACAGGGCATCACGCTGGTGCTGGTCACGCACGAACACGACATCGCCGAATATGCCAAGCGTGTGATCATTTTCAAAGATGGCAAGGTCAGCCGCGATTACGCTGTGGCTGACCAGCGCGATGCGGCTGAAGAATTGAAGCTGTTGCCCGAGATTATTGAAGACGATGATGACGATTGAGATTTTCCAAAGGGTTTGAGCTATGAACTTTCTGATGACGTTACGTGTCGCCTTTCGCGCGCTGGCGCGTAATAAGATGCGCTCGATGCTGACCATGCTCGGCATCATTATCGGTGTGGCTTCGGTGATTGCGATGGTCAGCGTGGGGCAGGGCGCGCAGTCTTCGATCCAGGAACAGATTTCGAGCATGGGCACCAACATGCTCACGATCTTTTCCGGTTCGATGAATATGGGTGGTGTGCGCAGCGGCACCGGTTCCACCAGTACCAATACCTTCACTGCTGATGACCTCGACGCTATCAAGCGCGAGGTGCCGACTGTGGCGATGACGTCGCCTTCGGTCGGTGCCAGCGCGCAGCTTGTCTTCGGCAATCAGAACTGGAACAGCCGTGTGCAAGGCGTGGGGGAAGATTACCCCAAGATTCGCAAATGGCAGCTTCAAAGCGGCGAATTTATCACGGAGGCTGATATTCGCACCGCCGCGCGCGTGGTTGTCTTGGGCCAAACTGTGGTGGACAACCTTTTCCCTGGTATTGATCCGGTAGGCCAAATGATCCGCGTGCGCGAACTGCCTTTCCGCGTCATTGGCGTAATGGCGCGGCGCGGGACTGACGCTGGTGGCCGCGACCAGGACGATACGCTTTTTTGCCCCTACACAACGGTGCAGAAAAAGCTGCTTTCGATTACCAACATTCAGATGGCCTATATTTCAGCCATCACGCCCGCCGCCACCTACACCGCGCAAGAGCAGATCACTGACCTGTTGCGCCAACGGCATAAACTCGCCGCCAGTCAGGATAATGATTTCATGGTGCGCAATATGACCGACGTGGCCGAGACGGCAGATGAAACCAACCGCATCATGACCATCCTGCTTGCCAGCATCGCCAGCGTTTCGCTGCTGGTCGGCGGCATCGGCATCATGAACATCATGCTCGTCAGCGTGACCGAACGCACGCGGGAGATCGGCATTCGCATGGCGATCGGCGCGCGTTCGTCCGCCGTGCGCACGCAATTCCTGATCGAATCCATCGTGCTCAGTGTCCTGGGCGGATTGTTAGGCATCGGAATCGGCGTGCTGTTTTCGCTGCTGATTCCAAAAATGCTGGGTTGGCCGACGCTTGTCTCAGTGACTTCGATCATTGGCTCAGTCGTCTTTTCGGCAGCAGTTGGTATCTTCTTTGGCTATTATCCGGCGCGCAAAGCGGCGTCACTTGATCCGATTGACGCGCTGCGATTCGAATAGCAAAACTGATTTCCCACGAAGACACACGAAGGAGCACGAAGAAGAGTTGGTTTTCTTCGTGCTCCTTCGTGTGTCTTGTATGTTCGACAAGCTGCCAGCTTGTCGAACTTTTGGCCCACACCCTGTGGGAACAACGAAGACGCTGTAAGCCAACATCGTGGCTGACCCGTTTCGGTTTGATACCCAAGCCGCGACAAGCCGGCAGCTTGTCGAACAACTTAACGTCTTCGTGGAAGTGTTTTTCCAGTGCTACAAGGAGCGACCATGTTCTCCAAATTCTCCCGGCTTGCCTGCTTGCTGCTGTTGGTTTCCACCTTTGCCCAGGCGCAAACCAAACGCCCCATTACGCACGAAGACGTCTGGCTGATGAAGCGTGTCGGCGCGCCCGTGCCTTCGCCCGATGGTAAATGGGTCGTGTTTTCGGTGGTTGAACCGGCCTATGACGAGAAAGATCAAGTCTCGGATTTGTGGATTGTGCCCGCCGATGCTTCGGCAAAACCGCGTCGCCTCACGAACACCAAAGGCGGCGAAAGCGGCGCTACGTGGTCGCCCGACAGCACGCGCATCGTCTTTGCCGCACGACGCGAAGGCGATGAGGTGGCGCAGCTTTACATCCTGGATGTCGTCAATGGCGGCGAAGCGCAGCGTGTGACTTCGCTCTCGACTGGCGCGCGCAGTCCGCAATTTTCACCCGATGGCAAGTGGCTACTCTTTCAAAGCAGCGTCTATCCGGGCGCGCTCGACGATGCCGCCAACCAGAAAATCGCCGCCGACCGCAAGGCGCGCAAATACAACGCCCGCGTTTATGAAAGCTTCCCGATTCGCAATTGGGATCGTTGGGTTGACGAAAAGCAAACGCATGTCTTTGTGCAGTCGCTCGAACCCGGCAGCAAGGCGAAGGATTTGCTGGCTGGCACGAAGCTGGCGAATGAAGCGGGCTTTTCGGGCGCGTTCACATCTGGCGGTGATGATTTGCAGGCGGTGTGGACGCCGGACAGCGCGGGCATTGTGTTTGTGGCGATGACGAATCGGAATGCTGCGGCATACAGCGAGACGAATACGAATTTGCACCAAGTCGCTGTAACTGGCGGTGAACCGAAGGCACTGACGATGGGTAAAGATAGTTACAGCAATCCGAAGTTCAGTCCAGAGGGAAAGACACTGTTTGTGGGGTTCGAGCCAAGCACTCAATTCACTTATAACACCTCACGTCTTGTCGGCTTGGCTTGGCCTAACTTGGATTCTAGAAAGACGCTAGTTGACTCTATGGGCAGTTTTGCAATTAGCCAAGATGGCAGGACGATATACTTCTCATCTGAAATGGGTGGCTTTGAATTGGTGTTTGAGGTTCCTGTAACAGGGCGCCTTAGTGTTGGCTATAAAGTGCTGGCTAGCGCACAACGAAATGGCTGTTACACCAACCTTGCGACTGGAGGTGGAAAGGTCTTTGCTAACTGGGAAAACGCAACCCACCCACTCGAAATTGTTAGGTTAGAGGGGTCAGTTTACGCCAAACCGCTTACGAGCTTTAATGCCGAACGAGTTACTCAACTTGACTGGCAATCATTGGAAACTTTTGAGTTCACGAGTAAGCAAGGGCGCAAGATTCGCAGCTTCATCGCTCTACCACCCAACTTTGACGAAAACAAAAAGTATCCGCTCTTTGTCGTCATCCACGGCGGGCCGCATTCGATGTGGCGTGATCAGTTTGTGCTGCGCTGGAACTATCACCTGTTGGCTGCGCCAGGTTACGTCGTGTTGTTGACCAATTACACCGGCTCGACCGGCTTTGGCGAAAAGTTCGCGCAGGCGATTATGGGTGACCCGCTCAAAACGCCCGGCGACGAGATCAATGAGGCTGCCGACGAAGCGATCAAGCGTTTCAAGTTTATTGATGCCTCACGCCAGGCGGCGGGTGGTGCGAGTTACGGTGGCCACTTGGCCAACTGGTTGCAGGCGACGACAACGCGCTACAAATGCCTGATCTCGCACGCGGGGTTGGTCAACCTGGAAACGCAATGGGCAACCAGCGACACCATCTACGACCGCGAACGCAATAACGGCGGCCCGGTTTGGGAGCAAGGCGAAATCTGGCGCAAACAAAATCCGATCCGCTATGCCGCGCAATTCAAAACGCCGATCCTGCTCAGCGTGGGCGAACAGGACTTCCGCGTGCCCATGAACAACACGCTGGAAAACTGGAGCGTGCTGCAACGCATGCGCGTCCCCAGCAAGTTGCTGGTCTTTCCCGAAGAGAATCATTGGGTGCTCAAAGGCGAGAACAGCCGCTTCTGGTATGGCGAAGTGCATGCTTGGCTGAAACGCTGGTTGAACTGATTTGGCGACTTAGAGTGGTTTGCACTTCGATGTACGAGAAAATTCGCGGAGCGGGGCGGTACCGCGCGCGTGAGCAAGCGGTGTCTAGGCGGTTCGGCCAACGGCATAAGCTTGACGCGCCGCTTGCTCACGCGCGGTACCGTCCCAGCGCTACACGTTATTCCGTACATTCAATTGCAACCCGCTCTAACGTCAAACGCAAAGTATTGCCGTGCGCGCGGGCCTTCTGCTCGCGCGCACGGCGTGGCGAACGTGAAATGGTTTGTGCTACCCGGTTACTTTTTTTCTTTTCCTTTGACGACTTCGGTTCCTTCCACGCCGACCCATTCGCTCATCGAGCCGTCATACAGCAGCACGTCATAGCCGAGATACTTGGCGACGAAGTACGAATGCGAGGCCTGCATGCCGGTGCGGCAGTAAGTGACAACCGTTTGGCCCGGTTTGACGCCCGCGCTCTCGTAAAGCTGGCGCAATTCAGCGACGGGCTTGAGCACCGGGTTTTCGGGGCTGACCAGATGCTGCATCCAATACAGACTGGCCGCGCCGGGAATGTGACCGGGGCGTGCGAGGCCGCCAGCGTCTTCGCCTTCGTATTGTTTGGCGGGTCGCGCATCAATCAGGGCGACATTCGGCGCGCTTTGATTGGCGGCTGTCCAGGAAAGATCGCGCACGGCGGCAGCTTCGACTTTGACGCCGGGTCGTAAACGCGGCGTGAAGGCGGCGCTGGCGGGTGTGACTGCTTGCGTTGAGACTTCGCGCTTTTCCGCTTTCCATTTTTCCAACCCGCCGTCGAGCAAGGCCGCGCGTGCGCCGTGGCCCAGATAATCAAGCGTGAAATAGACGCGCGCCGCGGTCAGGCCGGCGTTGTCGCCATAAATGATGATGCGCGTTTCATCGCCGAGGCCGAGTCTTTCAAAGACTTTTTGCAAATCGGCGATGGCTGGCAATTCGTTGGCGATGCCGTTGCGCGTGGTCAGAATCTCTTTGGTTGCAAGAAAGCGCGCGCCGGGCAGATGCCCCTCGTCGTAATGTTTGCGGTCTGCCGCCGCGTGCAATACGACGACCTTGGGGTTGTGGAGTTCTTTGGCCAGCCATTCCGTCGTGACCAGCATGCTGGCGCGCACGGATGGACTGGGCGCGCGCGATTGCCCGCGCGCTTGCGTAACGGGCAAACACAACAAGGAGCAAAGCAAGAGGACATGAAATTTCATAGGGCAGTCTCTCCTCAAAGCGAATTGGTAAATGTTGTTGAGCGTCGCTGCATTATGACAGGCCGCAGGAATGGCGCAAATGTCAGTTTGCACAATCCCGGCGGGTTGGGGTTGACCAGCTTGCGCTCGTGCTGAGCCAGCCTCTACAATCGCGCCGCATTCAAAGGCAGCCAGACATTTTCAGCGCTGCCATTTTACCCGCATAAATACAGGAGCTTTCACCGATGCGTCGAGACATTACCAGTTGGTACAGCGAGCGCTTGCAACAGGAGATGCCGCTTGTGGCTTATGGGCATTTCGGCCCGCCCGTACTGATGCTGCCCACGGCGGCGGCGGATTATTTGGAATACGAACGCTTTTATCTGATTGACTCGGTCAAACATTGGATCGAAAACGGGATGGCCAAGCTGTATTCGGTCAATAGCGTCAACCGGCTGGCGTTGCTCAATGACCAGGCGACGCCGCCGGAAAAGATTGAATGGTTGAATCGTTATGACAGCTATTTGACCGAAGAAGTCTTGCCGCTGATCCGCCAGGATTGCGGCGGCGCTGTTAAACCGCTGGTGGCGGGCATTAGCCTGGGCGCTTATCTGGCGGCCAATACCTTCTTTCGTCATCCTGATCTGTTCGGCGGCGTCATCGCCATGGCCGGCAGCTATGACATTCGCAGTTATCTGGATGGCTATTACAACCAGAGTGTCTACTTCCACAACCCCGTAGATTACCTGCGCGAGTTGAATGACGAGTATCACTTGCCGATTCTGCGGCAGGGCGGGCGGCAGATCATTATCTTCACGGGACAGGGCGCATTTGAAGCGCCGGAGCGTTCGCGCCAGCTTTCGAGCATTTTAGACAGCAAAGGCATTCCGCATTGGCTGGATGTGTGGGGGCAGGATGTGAACCACGATTGGCCCTGGTGGCGCAAAGCGATGCCGTATTACTTTGGCAAACTGTTCGGATAGGCTAAACTCCAACTTCGCGCAGGTCCCGCAATTAAAGCTGCGAGCCGCCGCACGCGTCTCATCACAACTTTTGAGGAGCAGTTCAGTATGAAAAACGCAATCAAGCTTTCGTTCGCATTTGTGTTGGTTGGTGCTTTGGCCAGCCTTTCTTTCGCCCAGAACGCCAAACCTGTTGCCAAGCCGGCGGCCAAAGTTGCTGCGAAACCAGCGCCCAGGGCCGTCAAATTCAGGGGCAAAGGCGATGGCATCACAACCTGCCCGGTGACGGGGGAAGAATTGGCCAACAAAGATATGCACGCCGATTTCTATGGCCGGACGGTGTACTTCTGCTGCGCCGGTTGTCTGGCTAAAGCGCAGAAGACTCCGGCGGCTTACCTCAAACAGACCGAAGCGGCGCAACTGGCCGCCGTCAAAAATATGCCGAAAGCCAAAGGCCACGGGCATGCGGCGCCCGCCGAGCAGAATGAGCACGCCGAACACGCCGGACACGCTGCCGTAGAGGTGAAATTCATGGGCAAGGGTGATGGCGTCGAGACTTGTCCCGTGACAGGCGAGCCGGTCAACAAGAATCTCAAGGGCGAGGCGCTGGGCCGCACCTTCTATGTGTGCTGCGAAGGCTGTCTGGACACGGTCAAGCAAAATCCTGCCGCGTATCTGAAACCGCTGGCTGCCGAAAAGACCGCTACGGCATTTCTGGGCAAAGGCGACGGCATTGAGACTTGTCCGGTAACGGGCGAGCCGGTTGACAAGAGCCTCAAGGGTGAAGTCAACGGCCAAACTTTCTATGTGTGTTGCGCTGGTTGTTTGGAGACTGTGAAAGCCAACCCGGCGGCATACTTGAAAGCGGCCAGGAAGTAACAGGGATTTTTCTGAGGGCATTGTCGAGAGCCGTTGCGTGCCAAGTGCATGCAATGGCTCTTTCTGTTGCCGGAAAAATTCAATTGCTGTAATGCCCGTGCAGTTTTTCCCACCTTTTCATAGCCGGGAAATTGGCAGGCTTGGCCGCTCCCCACAGCACACCCGGTTCATTCGTCCCGCAAGTAGAATCTAGCCAGTTCAGTTTTTGGGAGAGTTGTAGGAATGAAGATCAAGCAACAGTTATTGCGCCAACCCTGGGCCGAAGCTAAAACGCGCCTCCTGGTGGCGGTGTTGCAACAGGAACGAGTGCGGCATTTGGTGCGTTGGTGGTTGCGGCGCGCGCGCACGCCAGCGGAGGCTGCGCAGGCGACGGCGCAATATGTGAGCCTGGCGCAACAGGCGGGGCGGGCTGACGAAGCCTTAGCCGAATTGCAGCGGACGCTCTCCCTCTATCCGACCTTGAGCGCGGTCTGGCTGCTCAACGGACGCACGTTGCATGACTTGGGCCGTTACGAAGAAGCGCAGAAGAGCTTGACCGAAGCCTGCGAACTCGACGCGGAGCTCAGCGTCGCCTGGAGCTTGCAAACGACTGTCTTATACCAACTGCATCGTTGCGAAGAGGCGCTCGAGAGCGGGCGGCAGGCCTTGCTGCTGAACGAAACGGATGATGCTTGCTGGAATACGCTCGGACTGGTGCTGACGGCGTTGGACCGCCACGAACAGGCGGTGATGGCCTTCTCGACGGCGCGCGAAATCAAGACGGATCTTCCCGACGCCTGGCGCAATGAAGGACAAGCGCTCAACGCATTGGGAAGGCACGCAGAGGCATTAGAAGTGCTGGCGACCGCCCTGCAACTTGCGCCGCATGACTTGGAAATCCCACTCGCCCGCGCGCGCGCTTTGACGGCGCTGGGGCGGCCCGCCGAAGCCGTCGCGTGTTATGACCGTTATTTATCCGGCCACCCGTTTGAGGCCTCGGTGTGGGCCGAACGCGCCTTGGATTTATGCGCAGCGGGGGAACGTGAAAGAGCTGTCGCCAGCGCCGCCCGTGCCGTCGAACTGGCGCCGGAAACAGGCCGCTACTGGCTGAATTACGGCATCGTACTGGACGACGCCGGCAGTATCGGAGAGGCGCTTTCCAGTTATCAGCGTGCTCTGGAATTGAGTCCGAACATTCTAGCAGCCTGGCATCATTTGGGCCGCCTCTATCTGCGCGAATTTCTAGCCGCCGTCAAACAGCAGGATTTGCCCTTGGCCGAACGCCACTGGCAGGCCGGCGTGCGTGCCGGGCGGCAAGGGCAAGCGCTCGAATGGCAACGGCTGGAATTCGATTTCCTGCAAGGCGCTGTCGTGCTTGGACAGATGGAATTTGCGCTGAAACTGATGCTTGGTTTGGAAGACGGCAACCCGCAGCTTGGCCCGCTGCAATGCGCCATCGAAGTCATGCTTTCCGGCAAGAATACCGTTTTGAAACGGCTGCCACGCGAAATGCGCCGTCAAACCGAACAATTGATCGAACGCCTTCAGCCCCTCGCCGCCTAACGATTCAATCAGCTTGGCCGGGACAATTGCTGAATTATTCGCTCGCAGCAGGCACGCGAAATGCCGTGCATGAAGCAACTGTTTGCAAGAGCCTGTCGCCGCGTACTTCCTCGCAAGGGCATGGCGCAGGTCGTTCGTAGTGGGCGATTTCCCGCAAAAAACGTTTGAGGATATGATATTGGCGAATTGGTTGGCGGCCCTCCTTTCTATCTTGTAAGCCGGATGTTGGAGCGTGCCCAAAAAAGCTGAGAGAAATTTATGTCAAGACCGACACACCAACTTCGCCACGAACATCGCGTCATCGAAAAAGTGCTGCGCGCGTTGGATGGAATTTGCTGGCGGCTCGAAAATGCAACGCCTGTGCCGGTGCCTGCACTGAGGCAGACGCTGGATTTTCTGCGCCATTACGCCGACCGTCTTCATCACGCTAAAGAAGAGCAGCATCTCTTTCCGCTGTTGGAACAAAGTGGCATTGAGGATGAACACGGAGCCCTCGGCTTTTTGCGCCAGGAGCATACCACTGAACGCGAGTTGTTGAGCGAGTTGGAATTAGCCTTGGATGAATATCAAGCCGGTGATCCGCACGCTTCAGCGCGTTTTGCGCTGGCCGCGCGGCAGTTCAGCCAACACCTACTGCACCACATCCAACAGGAAGACGCCCTCCTGTTCCGTTTGGCCGAAGCGCTGCTGGATGAGCCAGACAAAGAGGAATTGACTTGGTCGCTGTTGCACGCGCAGGGGCAGGTGGGCGCGCACGAGGCGCAGCATTACGAGCAAACCGCTGAAGCATTGGAAAAGGCCTGGACGATTTAGCCCTGTAAATGCCGCACAGCTCAAAAGCCGACAAAGCGCCGCGCGGGCAAGGCTCGAATTCGAGCCTTGCCCGCGCGGCGCTTTGCTTACAAGCCTGATTCGGGCACCGTGATTCAGCCAAAGGCAAATGCCCAAGTCTGTTTCTGACAATCCCTCAATTGTTTCTGTGAATAGCCGCAGCGTTGCTTAGCTGGTCATGCCCATCAGGCCCCGTTGACCAATGTTTTCAGTTCGCGGCCAAACTTAACGTCAATCTTGCCGGAGCGTTCTTCTATCACTAAGCCGGTGCCGAATTTGGGATGTTCAATGCGATCACCGACCTTGAATCGGGATTGCATTGAATAGGGGCGGGCCGGGCCAGCCGCTTGCTCCAATTCCGCCAGCGTCTTTTTCGAGCCGCCTGAAGCGGAGCGCGTGCGCGTCGAAGCAGTGCGCGTCGTAGCCTTCTTTTCGCGATAAATGTGGTTGCTTTGGCAGGTGCGGCATTGCACCCGCTCAATGGCGCCCGTCGGGCTAATCGCGGCGATGACATGCTCGCGGGTATCTTTACAACGGCCGCAATGGGTTTCGACATCGCCGCCCAATTGCGGCTTCTTGATAATACCGAGAGAATTTTGCATGGAGATCGTTTCTAAAGGATTTGCTGTTTTGGTGGTTTCAATCATAGGTTCTCAGGAAATTGTCTATCTCAATTGGAAACACAATTTACCTTAAAAGACAGGATAAAGCAAAAGCGCTACTTATTACGTCCAAAGCCGTTGCGCCAGCAAGTTTAGAAACGTTCCGACATCTGTCACTACGCCCACGGTTTGGGCCGAACCGCGATCTGAAAGTTTGGTGACCACCGCCGGGTTAATATCCACGCAGACCATGCGCACCCACGAAGGCGTCATGTTGCCCACGCCAATCGAATGCAACATCGTGGACAGGCAAATCACCAGCTTCGCCTCAGTGATTTGTGCGGCGTAAGCTTCCTGCGCCTTGAGCAAATCCATTTCGGTATCCGGCAGCGGGCCGTCATCGCGGATCGAACCGGCCAGCACGAAAGGCACCTCGTGTTTGACCAGTTCGTACATCACGCCCGACCGCAGCGCGCCCGCCTCGACCGCGCCTTTGATTGAACCGTAGCGGTTGATCGTGTTGATGGCGCGCATGTGATTTTTGTGGCCTTCTTCGATAGGGTTGCCGTGCTCAAGGTCAACGCCGAGTGAGGTGCCGAAGAGAGTGTGTTCGATGTCGTGCACGGCGATGGCATTGCCGGCGAGCAGCGCGTCCACATAGCCTTTGCGGATAATCTCGCAAAAGGCTTGCGAGCCTCCTGTATGAATCACAACGGGGCCGGCGACAAAGATGATCCGGCCGCCTTCGGCTTTGATCTGGCGCATGATCTCGGCGATTTTGCGGACGGCAGTTTCAGCACGGCGCTCCGAAGAAATTTCATTCGCCATGAATGCGAAGCCCAGCCGGTCGCGTTCCTTGAATTCGGGCTGGATGCGGATTCCATGCTTGCCGCACAAAATCTGTTCGCCCGCTTTAACTTCGCGCAGCTTGCGGCATTCAGCGGTTTTCCCATTTGCACCATCCTTGAGGATGATGACCGCGTCCATGCGCTGTTGACTGACTTCGATCCAGGCGCCGCCGGAGCGCACAAAGGTGCGATGATTGGTGGTGGAATAGAAATCGTCCGGCACGACTTTATCGAAGGGCGCGGGTTTGAGGATGGCATCTTCGGTTTTGGCTTGATAACAGCCCAACTCGACTAACTCAAGGAGCGTTTTATCGAGCGTCTCTTTGTTCGGCGCACTGACCCGCAGTTTCAACTGCGAGAATTCGTCGTTGGTGCGGCCCAGCCGGAACTCTATCACTTCATAAACCGCGCCGCACTCGATCACTCGATCCATCACCCGGGCGAGAATCTGCGAATCCACCAAGTGGCCTTCGGCTTCGACAATTTCAGCGTAATTCATAGTGGCGAGAAAGTAGCATAAGCGCGCGCCGGCTGCCTACCAGGAATGCGTGTGGGAAACGTTCGTGCCAAGGCTTTGCAAAGTCTTCAAAACACCTGCAAAGACACTACCCTGAATGCTGAACCCTGAACCCTGACTCCTGCTAGCTTGAAAATCAGCGACATTTTCAAGCTAGCAGGAGTCAGGGTTCAGCATTCAGTCAAGTCGCTCAAGTGCTGTTGTTGGCGGCTTGGCAAAAGCCTTAGTGTTTTTGCTGCCACTGAGCACACCACCAACGAAGTTCTTTAATCGTTGCGGCCTCACGCCAGCAAGGCCTGCAACTTTTTCGGTGCGACCATGCGATAGGCTTGACGGATGTGGGAGGCGATTTCGTCTTCGCGATTGCGATCCAGATGGACGCCGATCCAGCCGAACGGCCCTTGATATTGCGGGATAAAAAACTTCTCCGGCGCGGCTTCGACCAGCATGGCCTGCACGCCCGGCGGTGCTTTTAGCCAGAGTGCAATGTGTCCATCGCCGTGATGATTGTTTAGATACATCGCAAACATCTTGCCTTTGACTCGGAAGGTGGGCGAACCCCAGGCTTCTTGCTCTTCCACTTCGGGCAGCGTCAGGCAAAGGCGGCGCGCCAGGGCCAGATACACTGTGCCATCTGCTTTGGGTTTGGGCGCTTCGCGTGGTTCCAGCGCGGGCGGCGCGTAGTTACCACTCTCGAGTTGGTTGATCTGTTTGGCGGAAGCTGCGGCGTGCCAGGCTTGTTCGAACAATTCCCGCAATCTCGCGTGGCGCACCTTGTCCAGCCGCACCAGTACCCAAGGATAGTTCAGATAATGCTTGGTGACGAAAAAGGCTTGCGGGTCGGCCTCGATCACCAGCTCGCGGTCGGCGCATTTGAGCACGAGCGTTTCGCCGTCGTCGTGCAGCCGCGCCAACAGCTTGTTGCGCACGCGAAAGGCCGGCGTGCCATACGACGTGCCTTCCTCGACGCCGGGCAGCGCGTTCATCAACTGGCGCACGGTCTCGAAAGTGACTGGTTCGGCTTTCTTTTTCATGACTCGTTTCCTCGAAGAAAAAGCGGTTAAGTTGCGCGTGACAAGATGCCAGCTTAACGGACGGATTTCCAGTTCATCCGCAATCCCCGGCCAGCGGCCGTTTGCGCCACCGTTCATGCGGGAGTAGCATCCGCACTGTTTCGGCAACCGCACAACGTCAACGGCTTATGACAAAAAGAGGTGTTTATGCGCTTCAGCACGATTCGAATTTTTCTCATGCTTGGCTTTGCCCTGACGCTGCTCTTGGGCAACGGCGTGAATAGCGCCGCGCAATCGGCGCATCGCCAGCGCTATCCAAAAACCAAACCGAATGAGCCCGCGAATGAGCCACCGCAAACAACACTACCCAGCCAACCCTCAACTACACAGTCAGCAACCACACAGCAGGCCGGTCAAAAGCCCAAGACTGAGCCGAAAAAAAACGACGGCCAACCAAACGAAAATCTGCCGGACGTGCCAGCCAATGCTGAGGCGATCAAGATCGAAACCGAACTCGTCACTGTCCCCGTGATTGTCAGCGACCACAACGACATTTATGTGCCCGATCTGGCCAAAGAGGAGTTCACGATTTATGAAGACGGCGTCAAACAGGAGATCGCCTTCTTCGCCACCGACAAGGAACCTTTCAATGTAGTGCTGATGCTCGACACCAGCGCCAGCACACAAGAAAAGCTCGGGCTGATTCAAAAGGCCGCCAAGGATTTCACCACGCAGTTGCAGCCACAGGATCGCATCAAGGTGATGGCGTTCGACGAAGCCATCCATGACTTGAGCGAATTCACCAACGACCGCGCCCTGTTGCGCGCCGCCATTGACCGCACGCGACCGGGCAAGGGCACCATCCTTTACGACGCCATGAAATATGCGCTCAATACGCTGCTCAATCTCCGTTCATCTGGGCCAGCGGGGGGCCGCAAGGCCATCGTCATTTTCACCGACGGCGTTGACAGTTACAGCGACACGACGCGCTACGAAGACAACATCGCGCAACTGGAAGAAGCGGGCGTTATCGTGTACCCCATCCGTTACGATACGCGCCGCGATGTCGAAGCCATGCTGCGCGGCCAGCCGCAAAACGGCACACCGGGCGGGATGCCGGGCGGCACGCTTCCAAATGGCAAACGCCCGCCCATCGGGACTACGCCGCCCACGACGCCGGGCGATGATTCGCAAAGCCCCGTTCCGACCAGCCGTCCGGGCGGCAAAGACCCTTATGGGCTGCCGCTGCCGCCGATCAGTATTCCCATACCAGGCCGCTACCCCGGCGGCGGTCGCTATCCCGACGACCGCGGGCGGGGACGTTATCCAGATGAGCGCGCTCCCGGTGGCGGGCGTTACCCAGATAGCCGTAACCCAAACGACCGGAGCGGCAATCGTTACCCCGATGAACAGCTTCCTGACGCGCGCTATCCCGGCCCGCCAGACCCCCGACGTAATCGTGACGATGCGCTTTCGACAGCCTTGGACGGGATGTATCGCACGGCGGCGTTGTATTTGAATGAACTGGCCTCAGTCTCTGGCGGCAATCTGTACTTTGCGGAAGACCTCAACCGGTTGACGGATGTCTTTGCCAAGATTGCCGATGAATTGCGCAAACAGTATTCGCTCGGTTATTACCCCGCCAATCAGGCGCGCGATGGGCGCTACCGCAAATTGCAGGTCAAGGTGCGCCGCAAGAACGTGGTGGTGCGGGCGCGGCCCGGCTATCGCGCGCCGAAATAGCGCTCTGAGTTCCTCGTCATCCGGCAGCGCTCTGAAAATGGATCGGCTTTAACATCGGCCTATCTGCAAATAATAGTCCAATTTTCTTGAAGCGCCCTTCGCCTTGTTGTAGCATCCGTCTGCAAAATTCAGTTCTTCGCTTTGGCAATCAAGATAAATACAAAAGCGAACAGTCCACATCAACAAATCAGACAGCTTTGCCAGGAATATCTGCGGAATATCCGCTCAACATGCTTTGGGTCTGCGTGCCCAAGGCTTCATCACACTTTGGAGGTCTCCGATGCATTACCAGAAATTACCATCACGCGTGCGGCTGGTGTTGCTCACTATGGCAATACTGCTGCTGGCCGCTCCCCTATCTTTTGCGCAATCGGCCACTGGCGGCATTCGTGGTTCAGTCACCGATCCAAACGGTGCGGCGATTCCCAATGCCACGATCACGGCCAAAAATCCCGCTACTGGTCTTGAACTCAAAACCACGTCCAACAGCGAAGGGCTTTATAGCGTGCCGCGCATTTTGCCCGGCAAATTTAGCATTACGGTCGAAGCGCAAGGTTTTAAGAAGTCCGAAGTCACAGACATCGAAGTCTCGCTGGGCAAGGACACCGTGATTGACGTCGCGTTGCAAGCGGGCGCGATCAGCGAAGTAGTCAACGTCCAAGGCGGCGCTGAAGCCGCGCTGGTTGAAAAAGACACGGTGCAGATTTCGACCACCTTCCAGCAAAAGAAGGTCGCTGATTTGCCCATCAACGTGCCAGGCGCGGGGTTGGATCGTATTGCTTTGCTATCGCCGGGCGTCACGGTCGGCTTTGGCAACGTCAATGGCAATGGCCTGACGCTTTCGGCCAATGGTCAGCGCGCGCGTTCCAACAACTTCACGATTGACGGCGTTGATAACAACGACCTTTCGATTGGCGGACCGAACTATTTCGTGCGCAATCCGGATGTGGTCGGCGAGATTCAAATCGTCACTAATAACTTCTCGGCGGAATACGGGCGCAACACGGGCGCGGTGGTGAATTATGTCAGCCGTTCTGGTACCAATGCCTATCACGGTTCAGCCGGTTGGGATCATCAAGACAACTCCAATTTCAATTCGCTGACCAACATCGAGAAGCGCCGCGGCGACAAAGAGCCGGCAGCGAATTTGAACAACATCTTTACCTATGCGGTTGGCGGGCCAGTGTTGAAGAACAAGGTCTTCTTCTACACAACCGGCTATTTCCGGCGCAATCCGCAACTGTTAGATTTGACCACGACTTCGCTGGCGCCGACGACCGCTGGCATTGCCGCGCTGAAAGCTGCTTACCCGAATAATGCGGCGATCCAATACTATGCCGATTATTCGGCCTTCAGCCTGCCGTTGGGCAATCCGACGCCTCGTCCTGACGTGGCGCAATCATCAATCACAGTCGGCACGACTGTCGTGCCGATGGCGGCGGTGCGCCGCTTGGTGCCGTTTAACAACCGGCAAGATGAATACACGGTGCGCAGCGATGCAAACTTGACGGACAAGCACCGTTTCTGGGGCCGTTATTTCTGGCAGAAATCGCCGAACGTCAACGCTGGCATTGGCGTGGACGGTTGGACGTATGACAACCCGGCGCTCTCAAAACAAATCGGTGGCGGCTGGAACTGGACGATCACAGCGCGGTTGAATAACGAATTTCGCTTCAATTACTCGAAATTGTTCGTGCTCTTCGGTGGCGGCACCACCGGCGGCAAGGGGCAGATTCCCGAAGTCGAAAAGATTGATCAGGCGTTCGCGCGTTTGACGACGACCTTTACGGCGGCGAATGGCGCGGCTGTTCTCGGTGTCGGCCCGGCGACCAATTTGCCGCAAGGCCGCAACGTCGAGTCCTATCAGTTCAGCGACAATCTGGCGATGACGCGCGGCAATCATCAGATGAAACTGGGCGCGGATATTCGCAAGCTCAAGAACACCGCGCCTTTCCTGCCGAATGTCAACGGCAACTTCCAGTTCGACAACTTGACGCAGTTTGCCGCCAACACGCCGACCACGCTGACCGTGGCGCTCGGCCCCTCGACGTTGAAGTACGACGAAGTGGATCAGTTCTATTACTTCCAGGATGACTGGCGGTTCCGTCCGAACATCACCTTCAACCTGGGGGTGCGTTACGAAAACACCGGACAGCCGATCAACCTGCTGAACAAGGTGACGGTCGAACGCGAAAGCAACACTGCCAACGCCTTCTGGTTGCAGAGCCTGCCGCTCGAGGCGCGCACCAATCCGAAAATTCCGGTGGATGGCAACAACTGGGCGCCACGCCTGGGCCTCGTCTATTCGCCAAAATTCACCGAAGGCATTTTGGGCAAACTACTGGGCAGTGACAAAACCACCGTGCGCGGCGGCTTTGGCATGGCTTATGACGCGACCTTCTACAACCTGATGCTCAATATCTCGACTGCCGCGCCGACGGTTTTCCTGACGACAGTGGCGGGAACCTTCGCGGCAGTGCCGACAGCCAGTCCGACGGGCGATAAAGTGCGTGCGGCGGCGGTGGCGAGCGGCCAGATTGCGTTCAATAAATTCGATCCGCGCTTCCTCAATCGCACGACCATCAACCCCAATATGCGCGCGCCGTATGTTGAGCAATGGTCATTCGGCGTCCAGCGCGAGATTGGCCGGAACGTGGTCGAAGTGCGTTACGTCGGTAACCACAGCGTAGGCCAGTTCCAGACGATCAACCAGAATCCGTTCATCGGCAATATCGTCAATGGCTTCTCGCGCACCTACTACGATCCGGTGTCAGCGAGCAACAAGACGCTGGCATTGGCTGGCTTCCCGAATGCGATCCCGTCAAGCATCAAACCGTTGACTGCGGCGACTTGTTTTGACAAACCGGAAACGCCCTACAACGAAGGCGCTTGCCTGGGCCGCGTCTACCAAGCGGCAGCGGCGCGTGAACGCATCAACGGCGCGCAATCCACCTATCATGGCTTGCAAACCCGCTTCGATGGCCGGTTCAAGAGCGACATCATCTATGGCATGAGCTATACCTATTCACATGCGATTGACAATGTCAGCGAAGTCTTCCAGTTCAACACGGGCAACTCCAACCCGGTGGCGCAAAACCCGCTGAATCTGACCAGCGACGAACGCGGCAATTCGGGCTTCGACGTGCGGCATTCGTTCACGGCGAATCTGATTTGGGAACTGCCCTTCGGCAAGGGCCGCCGCTTCCTGGCGAGCAGCAAGAAATGGGTGAACCTGGCCGTGGGCGGTTGGCAGATGAACGGAACTGCGCGCGTGCAGAATGGCGTGTGGTTCACGCCGATTCATCCGACTTCGGCGAATAACCCTTATGAAGACACGACCTTCATGAACGGCTTCATCGGCGTGGCGCAGATGCGTCCGTTCAATGGCAATCCGAAGGCGGCGCTCAATTCCGTGGCGATCACGGATGTGGACGCTTGCATCTTCTACAGCCTATGCGGCACGCAGGGCGGCCAGCCGATTCTGCGCACGAGTTCGTCGGGCTATTATCTGATGTCCGATTTGAATAAACGTGATTCAGCGGGCAATCGTATCTTCACGCCGGTCACGCCGAATGATGTGCGCTTCATCATCAATGGCCCCGGCGCAGCGCAAAAGTTCGGCACGCCCTTTGGCAATGTCGGGCGCAACACTTTCCGGGGCGACCGCATCGAGACGGTGGATTTCAGCGTCTTCAAGACGTTCACCATCACCGAGCGCGTCAATTTCCAATATCGTTTGGAGATGATCAACGCGCTCAATCACCCGATCTTTGGCATTCCGAACAGCATCAACGTGAACAACCTCAACTTCTTCAACTTCCAAGAGAACAGCGGCGGACGCCGGGTGATCTCGATGGGCTTGCGGTTGCGGTTCTAAACTTTCCCGCATGTTCGTTTGAACTGTGTTAAAACCAAGCCGGGCGGGCAGGATCGCAATGATCTTGTCCGCCCGGCTCTTTGATTGAGGCAGTACCGCGCGCGTGAGCAAGCGGCGCTTGGCAGGCTTTTCCCTGGTACGGTAGCTGACGGCTCCGCTTGCTGACGCGCGCGGTACTGTCCCGGTTCAGTCCAGCCGTCGGATCGTCAGATCATCAAACGTTGCGGCCTTCCCATTGAAAAGCAAACTGATGGCGCCCGCCTGATGCGTTTCATCTTTGAGTGAAGCCACGAGCAGGCCATTGATGAACAGTTCGATTTGCGGCCCACGGCAACGCACCTTGATTTGATTGCTTAGGCCGATCACCGGTTCTCTGTCCGCGCGCCGCAAGATCGTGCTCTGGCCGTTGGCGACTTTGCTCAGCGTGAACATGCCCATGTGCCTGCCGGGGAAGGGGGCCAGGCTGAGTTCGTAATAGCCATGCGGATTGACGCGAAAGGAAAGCCCCATAACGGAAAGTTCAGTTGCTCCGATGCTGCCGGGGGGCAGGACTTCGCCAGCCAGCGCGGCGTTGACGGTTAGTTCGAAGTCTTTGTATTGAAACGGCGGTAGCGGGATGACCGCCGCGCCGTGTACGTAATACTTGCCTTTTTTGACGTAGGTCTTTTCGGTTTGCGGCCACTGGCTGCTGGGTTGATCGAAGGTTTCCCGATAGAGCGGCGGCACGGGCGTTTCAGCGGGTTCGCGCGGCGTGAGTGTGAAGACGGCGGTTTCTGCGGGTTTCGTGCTGGCGGTTTCGGTGCTGCTGCCCACTTCCGCCGCAGGATCGAACGGTTCGGTCAACCGATAACCCTGCCGTGTTTTGATTTGTGGCGGGCTGACGTTGCGCACTCTGACTTCGAGACGGCGGTAACGGTCATCGCGTTCCTGGTTGGCGGGGTAATAAGCCAGCGTGTATTGGCGGCGCAAGCTGGCGGCGATGCGCGTGATGGTGTCGGCTAATTCCGCCGCGTTTTTCGGAAAGAAGGTTTCGGCCCCGGTTTCCGCCGCCAGCGTTTTGAACACGAGGCGCGGGTTGTCTACGAACTGGCCGCCCATCAATTCAATTTTTTTGTCGTCGGTTTGATAGGCGGCTGCTTCGAGCGAGCTGAAAAAACCGATGATGTAAATTTGGGTGTTGCTTTGCTGAACGCGTTTGAGCAAAGCGTCCAGCCGCAACCGGCTGTGCTGATCGCCGCCATCGGTCACGACAATGAGCGCGCGCCGCCGGTGTTTGCCGCGTTGCAAATGTTCCAGCCCGGCGTTCAGCGCATCGTAAAACGCCGTCCCCCCCTCGGCCCACAGGCGGCTGAGCGGTTTGGCCATCCGGGCATATTCCGAAGTGAAGTCCATCACCACGCCTGCTGTTTCATTGAACGCCAGACAAAAGGCTTCGTTTTGCGGATTGCCCGCGCGCAGAAAGGCCTGCAAGACAGCTTTGGCATTTTCCAGTTTGCCGGTGTCGCCCATACTTTGGCTGCGGTCAATCAGCAGTCCGAAGCTGATGGGCTGATCTTCGGCCCCGAAAAAATCCAGCTCCTGCAACTGGCCGTCTTCATAGAGGACGAAATCCGCCTGCTTCAAGTTGGTGAGCGGTTGTCCCTGTTTGTCGGTGATGCCAACGCTGAGTGTCACGAGGGCCGTATTGATGCGCAGCGTGTCAGACTCCGCCGCTGGTTTCTGTTGCGCCAGCGTGGTGGTCAGTAACCCGCCAAGCAAAGCCAGTAATCCCAGACTTCGTTTCATACGCAAAGCTCCCTATCGTTTTTATGCGTAAGCCCGCCAGTACTTTGGCTGGCCGCGCGCACCCCACAGACCTTTTGCTGACGCCTGATTCCCGGTTCCTGATGCCTGATAAGCTGAAAATATCGGCCGATTTTCAATTTGTCAGGCATCAGGAGTCAGGAATCGGGCGTCAGCAAAACCGTTCGCACGCTCTCGCTGGCGACTTTGCAAAAGCCCTGACGCACTCCAAAGACGCTGCGCGTCGAAATAAGCGCACTCTTCAATTATCTGCCGGATGGCCTGTGCGAAGGCATCTTAGCGCAAGCCTCTGGTGGCGCGCTGTGCATTCGACAAAAATAAACCTGAATGGAGATCTGATGATGGCTTTCGCGTTGGGCTGAGTTTTCGATAAAGCCGGCGCCGCTCAGATAAACACGCTAACGGCGCGCGCCAGCGTCAACACCTTGACCGAGCGCGCGCCGCCTGCCAGCAAGGTTTGCGCGATTTCGTGCGCCGTTGAACCCGTTGTCATCACATCATCCACAACTAACAAGTTGCGTCCGGCGATCAGGCGCGGCGCGTGCACGCGGAAAGCTTTGCGCAGCGATTTGGCGCGTTCGTCAACGCCCATGCCCGCGCGGTGGCGGTCGGTTGGTTTGACGCGCAGCAGGCTGGCGGTGTTGACGGGCAATCCCGTGTGAGCGGCGAGCGCGGCGGCAATGAGTTCGGCTTGATTGAAGGAACGTTCAGTTTGCCGTGCAGCGTGCAAGGGCACGGGCAAGATGGTTTCGCAAGCGTGAAACTCTGTCGCCTGATCGAAAGCTGTGCACAACAGCGTCCGCAAACGCGGCGGCAAGTGCGGATGCCGTTTCAACCACAGGACGTTTTCGAGCAAGGCGTTGTCATACGTACCCGCCGCGCGCGCGCAGGCAAAGGCGAATTCGCGGCACTTGCCGCATTCGCGTACGGTGACTTGCAGATGTGTTGCGAGCGCGCGCAACGGCGAGCCGCATTTGACGCACAACTCGCGTGAGGCCCAATCGCGGGCGGCGGCTTCCCAACATTGCGCGCACACGACGCCGTCGTGCCAGGATTCGATTGGGCGTCCGCACACGCGGCAGTCGGATGGATAGCAGAGACCCAGCACGGCGTCGCGCAAATTCGCCCTTGTGCGGCGTGTGTATGAAAGAAGTTGGTTGACGGGCAGAGAGGGCACGATGATGTCCCTTTCAGTTCTTTTGACTGGTTGAAGGCCTTCAGCAGTTATTTCCGTAATTCCCGATAAAGCCAAGCTTGCGCCAAACTCCAATCGCGGCGCACAGTGCCTTCAGAAACTTTGAGCACTTCGGCGGTTTCTTCGATGCTCAACCCGCCGAAAAAGCGTAACTCCACGACCTGGCTTTGGCGCGGGCTGAGTTTGGCGAGGTCTTGCAAGGCGTCATCGAGCGCCACCAATTCAGCGCTGCGTTCGGGAGCGACTAAAGCGGTTTCTTCCAGTGAAATCTGCTGCCCGGCGCCGCCGCGTTTTTGAAATTGGCGGGCGCGGGCGAAATCCACCAGAATGCGCCGCATCATCTGAGCGGCCAGGCCAAAGAAATGCGCGCGATTTTGCCAATGCACGTTTTTCCAATCCACCAGCCGCAAATAAGCTTCGTTGACCAACGCCGAAGTTTGCAGGACGTGGCCGGGCCGTTCGCCCGCCAGACATTGGTGGGCCAGCCGGTGTAATTCCTGGTAGACCAGCGGCGTCAATTGGTCGAGCACGCTCTCGTCACCCTGGCCCCAGGCGACCAGCATCTGTGTCAGCGAAGGCATGGATTCATGGGTCATCACAGTTCACCGGTTCAAATTGGTTGATGAAGTTGGCGTGTAACCATACCGCAACCCGGCGCAAAAAAAAAATTCCGGATGGGTTAGCACTTTGGCGGCGCTTTCGCGCCTTAGCTGGTGAAAGCAAGCAGACAAAGACCTGACAACAACTTTGCCTGTTTGCCAGCGGCTCTCGTACCAGTGATCACCAACTCCTACCACACGCTGATTACTGGTCTGCCGGGAGCGCGGCTATCTTTACGCGCAATAGCAATCGCGTGGCCGCCAGCGTGTCGCCGGTTGCTCAGGTGATGATAGTCGTGCTCCCGGTAACAGAGAGCCGCGTTCCCCTATCCAGCTTTGTCTTCGTTATCTTTGTTTTGATCTGAATAGTTTTGGTTTGAATGGATTTTTGCTTCCGCTGAGCAGTCCTTTGCCTTCGGGGGATCCCGCAGACGTGAGAGGAAACCCTGCGGGATGAGCCGGTGGTGTGCTGGCAAGTAGTGCGCTTGCCGCAAAACAACCGGCGCTGAGAGCGCGTGCTGCCGATTGCGAATCCGGACCTGGATTCGCGGCGCGTCCCCACGGCAGTGCGCGCTCTTTCAGTCATAGTTTTCAAGAAAAAGAATTTCCGAAAAGCCCCAAAGGGACGATCAGCCAACAGCCCAGGGTGCAGCCCTGGGGAGTCGTGCAAATGGTTGTGCGAAGCCCTGAAAGGGCGGCAGCCATAGGCTTGGCTGCCGCCCTTTCAGGGCTTCGCACAACGACTCAATGCGCTTCCTGGGGCTTTACCCCAGGCTGTTGGCTGACGCTCCGTTGGAGCTTGCTAGGAAATTCTTTTTCTTGAAGTCTATAGGAAAAAGTCTTCAGCCGTTATCCCCGTAATCCAAGCGCCTGAGCGATAGCAGCATCATCAGATTTCGCTGTGATCGCGCCTTCCACCCGGATGTCCCCCGCTTCGTGATTCACCCAAGCCAGTAACGTCCCCTGACGAGAATGTAGAAAGGACAATTTACGTCCCGACGGATCGGATGGGACCGCTTGTAACAAAGCATTGATTTGCTGGGTCAGCGCGCTCAACGTCTGATCGTGAAAGTCAGAGGGCGCGGCGGTCAGCAATCGTGCATTTGAGCAGGTACTGTTGCCTTCTACACAAGCAGGTTGGCCGCCGCTGCCCCCAACCGTCCAATCGCATCTTTCACCAGTGCAACCGACTCTGATAGGTTCATTGTTCATAGCGTATTTCCTTTTAGTATTGGATGAAGTATCAGCTTTACTCTGTGAGACTTGGCTGGAACACTGAACCATACATATCGGGCTGGAGTATTTAGACAAGAGCACCATCACCAGTTTGAGCTAATACGCTTGAAAGCAGTTTGTGATTCCCTGGTGGTTACTTCAGAACGTAAAGTCGCTCAGTAACACCAAGTCATCCGTTGAATTGCCACGCGCCAGGGCCAGCCATTTGCCATCGCGTGACCAGTCGAAGTAGTAAATGATTCCGCTGGGAAAATCCGTCAGCGGTTTGGCGGAGCCTCCCGTAAAAGGAAGGTTGACCAAATTTTGGCCAGGGCCACGCCGGTCTATGTAAGTTAACCCGCGTCCATCCGGCATCCACCGAATGCTCGAAATTGCCCAAGTTGGAAAATCCAACAAACGCACTGGGTTTTCATCTCTTAGCGGTGTCAGGGTCAATTTCGTAACACTATTCGTCTCGTCGTAAATCCCACTTGCCACCAAGTGCCCGTCAGGGGAAATGGCAAACATCGCATTGGGTGAGGCGCTAATTTGAACTGGCGCCCCGCCTGCGCTAGGGATTTTCCAAAGCGTTGTACGACCCTCGCGCGACAACTTAAAAACGATCCATTGCCCGTCAGGTGTGTGTTGCGCATAAGTTGCGACTCCCTCCGGCTCGGCTAATAGTTTTGGCTGTCCATTGGTGAGGCTCATCTGCCACAAGGCGGAGCGTCCGCTCCGATTTGAGACAAACACCAGAGTCTTGCCGTCTGGCGAAATGGTCGGATACTGATTATCCCCGGCGTTCATCGTAAGTTGCCGCTTTTGGCCGTCGGCTGGATTGAGCAGCCAAAGCTCGTGGTTGCCAGCCAATTGATGAGTGCTGTAAACAAGGCGCTGATCTGGCGTCCAAGCGAGACCGTAAATGCCTTCTCTAATCTCAGCCTCAAACGAAATTTGGCGTGCTTGGTGGGAAGCGTTATAGGGAACCAGCCAGAGATTGGAAACGTTGGCGCCGCGAGTAAAAACAATCTTGGAGGCATTTGCAGCGAGACTGGCTCCGTAATAGTTGCTTACATCATTAGTTACTCGACGCGCCACGCCATCTGGATAACTCAAAGCCCACAATTGATAACGTTTAGTCTCGCTGTCAGCCGCGCTCAGTAATAAACCGCTACCATCGCGCTGCCAGGCAAGGCCAGAGATGTTGAGCCAGTGGCTGCTTCCCAGCGCCTGGAGCGCGCCGCTTTTTACATTGATCGCAATCAATCCCATTTCGGCGGCTTTGCTCGTCCTGTTCGCACACACAATCGCCTCACCATCCGGCGACCAGACTGGGTGGTGCCATTTTGTGTCGTCCTGATTGACGGCCAGCGTTTGGATATTTGTGCCATCCTGATTGGCGACGAATAGGCTTTTATGGTCTTGGCTGAGATAGGCAAAGCGGTCGCCCCCAGGTGCAAAAGTTACGGCAGAGTCAATGTTGTCGAGTAACTTAACCGGTGTGCCGCCAACGACTGGAACGCGATAGAGCGCCGCCGAGACTGCTTTTTCTTTCCCTTGGTAAAGAACGTAATTGCCATCCGGGCTGAAAGCTGGGTAATCGTAGCGTACAGAGGATGTCGGCGTGATCTGGGCGATGCCGCCCGTGGGGATGTGCAGCAGTTGAAGACTGCGTTGATCGCCTTCGGCCAGCACATACACCACATATTTGCCATCAGGTGAAAGCGCATTTTCGGCCGAGGCTACCTTGCCGTGTGTGGTCAGCTTGGTGAGCTTCATTGCTTGAAAGGCAGTCGCCTGGCGGCTCAACTGAAATAGGTGCCAAGCCCCATACCCCAACCCGACGAGGACGCACAGGATAAGGCTGGCAATGGCCGCGACGCTGCGGCGGTGCCGCCGGATACCACTGAGCAGAATTTCGCGGCTCGAATTGGTATTGGCATTTGGCTGTCCATTGGTGCGCGTACCACCTGCGGCTGCGGTGGCATTACCCACGCCTACAGTGGCATTCGAGGCTGCGCCAAACTGATTCAGCAAAAACGGGCTGGTCGCATTTTCATCTACACCCTCAGTTTGCCGTTCCCAGACACGCTTGAGCCGTTTCAAATCGGCCCAGAGGGTGTCGGCGTTTTGATAGCGTTCTTCAGGCTCTTTGCCGAGCGCTTGTGCGACAACGCGCTGTAATTCGACGGGCAACTGTTCAGGCAAAGGCGGCGGCGCGGCCAGCAGTAAGGCCGCCAGCACATCACTCGCCGTGCGCCCGGTGAAGGGCAGGCGTCCGGTCAGCAATTCATAAAGCAACACGCCGAAGCTGAAGATGTCGGTGCGCGCATCCACGCGCAACCCGCGCCCCTGTTCGGGCGACATATAGCGCAGCGTTCCCAGAATCACACCGGGCGCGGTCGAATTAGGATTGGCGCCTTCGAGCAGCGCCGGCAAGGATGTCGTGGGTTTGGCCAGCCCGAAATCCAGCACTTTGACCAACCCGTCGTGGCGTACCATCACATTTTCGGGTTTGATGTCGCGGTGGATGATCCCGGCAGCGTGCGCGGCGGCGAGGGCGGCGGCAATCTGGGTGGCGATGTCCAGCACTTGCGCGAGTGGCAAAGTTTGCCCCAGCATTTGCCGCAAGGTTTGGCCGTCAATGTATTCCGAAGCGATGAAAGGCGTGCCGTTTTCCTGGCCGACTTCATAAATGGTAATGATGTTGGGGTGATTCAGGGCGGAGGCGGCTTGGGCTTCTTTCAGAAAGCGGCGGATGCGTTCGGCGTCATTGCTCCATTGCGTGGGCAACAGCTTGAGCGCGACTTTACGCTGCAACCTCACATCCTGGGCGAGATGAACTTCGCCCATGCCGCCGACGCCGATCAATTCGAGAATTTGATAATGATCAATCCAACGGCCTGTGGCGGCTTGCGCTTTGTCTTGCGCCAGCAAGGTGGCGGCCACTTCCAGCGCTGGTTGGACGATAAAACTGCCTGCCTCGGCGTGCGCAGCCAGTAACGAAGTAACTTCGCCGAGCAATTCTTCGTCATCCGCGCAGCCTTGCGCCAGATATGCCGCGCGTTGCGCGGGAGTCCTTTCCAAGGCAGCGTGATAGAGCGCCTCGATCTGTTGATAGCGTTCAGGTGTCATGGGGGGGGAGATCCGTTATACCTGTTGAGTTTTGTTTTGAGTTGGCGCGGCGTGTTTTGCTTCAGGGGCTTGCGTTATGGGGAATCTATTATTACGAAAAGCAGGTGCGCGCCAACGCCTGCTTCCGCGTAATTCGATCACGGTGTGGTGGCGCGCAGCCTAGCACAAGAGTTAAGCGTTTGCGCAGCCGAAATTAACGAAATTTGCCGACACTGGGCTGGCGCATACGCCGCTTGGTGAGCCGTAGCGGGGCGAGGCGTGTGCGGGACGCGCGCCCCTGTTTATTCTCACTCGCGCGCTTTCACGTTTTCGCGGATGTACTTGATGATGTCTTGCGTTGAGGTGCCAGGTAGGAAGACCGCGCCGACACCGTGTTCTTTCAGCTTTGGAATATCGTCTTCTGGGATAATGCCGCCGCCGAACAGCAAGACGTCATCCATGCCTTTCGCGCGCATCATTTCCAGCACACGCGGAAAGATGGTCATGTGCGCACCCGAGAGAATGGAGAGGCCGACGATGTTCACATCCTCCTGCAAAGCCGCATTGACAATTTGTTCAGGCGTTTGGCGCAGACCTGTGTAAATCACTTCCATCCCGGCATCGCGCAAGGCGCGGGCAATGACCTTGACGCCACGGTCATGCCCATCAAGGCCGGGCTTGGCTAGTAAAACGCGGATTTTGGGTTCAGCCATATTGTTTGATGCTTAGGGTTCACTGACGATGGTTCAGCCGTATGGCTCAACCTGCTGTGCTGAAAGGGTGCGGGATCGCTGTCGCATTTGAGAGCCGCGCCACCGGGTCTTTTCAAGGAAACTTCCGCCAGCCTAAGCTAGCCCTGCTAAACGCTGCCTCAGCGCGTGCTCATCCAACTCATCCAACTCACAGGCCAAACGTTCCAACGCCTCGGGATCGCGAACCGTCGCTAGCTCAGTCTCCAATTCCAAATCCGGAAATCGCTTGGCTGCCAGGCGGCGGAAAAAATGAATTGCCGTATCCCGGCGACTTTCTTCACGACCCTGTTTCAGAATGAATTGGTAAACGCTGGACTCCTGCAATCGTTCTAGTGGAATCATACCTTTCCTCCCAATCAGATCAAGCACTTCTGCGGGATTGTAACGTAGCCCGCCCAGCACCGCCAGATGCAGCGCCGTTTCCTCACGTTCGCGTTCCCCCGCGATGCCGCGCAATTGGGTGGCGGCGGCCTCCAATTCCGCTGGCCCGCCATCCATCAGCGGTACAAAGGGCAACAACGCCAGCCGCTGCGCGGCCAAAGCCGTCTTGGCCGAAAGTCGCCAGAGGCGGATGACGTGAAAGCGTGATCGAAGCCGCACGCCACCGGCTTCGATCACGCCGCGCACGCCGCGCTGCGACTGACGGCGCGGCGCTTGTTTGGGTGTCAGCAGCAGTACATAGCTATCCACGGGCAACCGATACTTGAACCAATGCAACGGCCCATATTCGGCCATACGACCGGGTATGAGCGCCGCCCAGCGCGTCCAGGCTTCGACTTGCACGACGCGCTCGCCCCGCGCGGAACTGACGTGATAAGGCTGATCCGGCAACATGGCCGGCACGCCGATCTCGCGCGGCAGCAACTCAATCGTCACCTGTTCGCCGGGTTCAATTGCGCCTAGCATCAACAGCAAGGCTTCCGGGTCTTGCTCGGCCAGGAATTTGAAGGCTTGGTCGTATGGCTTGGTACCCATTGGGTTAAAAGTCCGGCTCCTGATATTCACCAAACACAGGCCGCAACGCATCGCACATCTCGCCCAACATGCAATCCACCCGCGCGCATTCAATCAACAGCGGCATCGTGTTCATCGCCGGGTCTGCCGCGCCTTTGCGCAAGGCGTCGAGCGCGCGCTCGACTATGCCCTTGTCGCGCGTCTGGCGCAAGCGTGCCAACCGCTCTTCCTGCAAGCGCGCCACCGTCTCATCAATCTGCAAAATGTTCGGCTCGCCCAGTTCAGTGCCCTCCATCTGGTATTCGTTGACGCCGACGATAATCTTTTCGCTGCGCTCGACGGCGCGCTGGTATTGATAGGCCGATTCCTGAATCTCTTTTTGCGGATAGCCCAACTCAATCGCCTCGACCATCCCGCCCATTGCGTCAATCTTGCGGAAGTATTCCCAGGTTTCCTCTTCGATGTCTTTGGTCAGCCGTTCGATGAAGTACGAACCGGCCAGCGGATCAACCGTATTCGTCACGCCCGTCTCGTGCGCAATGATCTGTTGCGTGCGCAATGCGATCAGCGCGGCGCGCTCAGTCGGCAAGGCCAGCGCTTCGTCGTAGCCATCGCAATGCAGCGATTGCGTCCCGCCCAGCACACCCGCCAGCGCCTGTATGGCGACGCGGATGATGTTGTTGATGGGCTGTTGCACCGTCAGCGAGACGCCCGCCGTTTGGGTGTGAAAGCGCATCTGCGCCGAACGCGGGTTCTGCGCCTTGAAGCGTTCGGTTATCACGCGGTACCAGACACGGCGCGCGGCACGGTATTTGGCAATCTCTTCAAAAAAATCGTTGTGCGCGTTGAAAAAGAACGACAGGCGCGGCGCGAACTCGTCCACGTCTAAGCCGGCGCGCAGGCCGTAATCGAGATACTCGATGCCGTCGCGCAAGGTGAAGGCCAACTCCTGCGCCGCCGTCGCCCCGGCCTCGCGGATGTGATAGCCCGAAATCGAGATCGAATTCCACTTCGGCATCTCTGCCGCGCAAAAGCGAAAGGTGTCCGTCACCAGCCGCATCGCCGGGCGCGGCGGATAAATCCACTCCTTCTGCGCGATGTATTCTTTCAGGATGTCGTTCTGCAAGGTGCCGCCGATGGTGCGCCAGTCGAAGCCGCGCCGTTCCGCCGCCGCCAAAAAGAATGCCAGAATCATCGAGGCTGGCGCATTGATCGTCATCGAAGTCGTCACCTGATCCAGCGGGATGCCGTCGAACAAAACTTCCATGTCCGCGCGCGAAGAGATCGCCACACCGCACTTGCCGACTTCGCCCTCGGAAACCGGATGATCCGAATCGAAGCCCATCAGCGTCGGCAAATCGAAGGCTGTCGAAAGCCCTGTCTGGCCGTGCTCCAACAGATATTTGAAGCGCTGATTGGTGTCGAAGGCCGAGCCAAACCCCGCGAATTGGCGCATCGTCCAAGGCTTCGCGCGATAGCCTGTTGGGTGAATGCCGCGTGTGTAAGGCGGCTGCCCCGGAAAATTGATGTCTCGTTCAAAATCAATGTCGGCGACGTCGCGCGGCGTGTAGAGCCGTTGAACGGGCCGCAGCGAAACCGTCGTGAATTCAGTCTGGCTTTCCGGCAGTTTCTTCAACGAAGCCGCCAGCGTCGTGTCTTCCCATTGCTGTTGCAGTTCGTCGAGTGGGGTTTCGGTAGGGGCGGTTTCAGTTGCAGCCTGGCTCATAAAAGGAACTCCTTGAAGATGACTTGGTATGACAAAGTGCCTGTCTTTATTGGAGAAATTACTCGGCAGCGATGATAGGGGAGCGCAGCATGGGGTGTCAACAAAGGCATTCGGAACGTGGGTGCGCACCGCTTCCAGCGTGCGGGCTGGGCAGCAGACGCGACAATGCCGGAGGGCTTTCCTTCGGCAGCAGCCCATCCGCCACCACGACCGCACGCTGGAAGCGGTGCGTACCCAGGCTTTGCTTGGCGGTCGCCACTCGGCAGCATACAATCCGCCCACTTCAAGCAGTACGAACCAGTTGGAGGAATTGCAATGAACAATGTCGTGAGTTTGCTTGCCGCGCTCTTGCTCTGTGCCACACAAACGGTGGCGCAGAACGCTGATCGTGTGCAGGAACGTTATACCAAGTATGAATACCAAATCCCGATGCGCGATGGCGTGCGGCTCTTCGCGTCGGTCTACGTGCCCAAAGACACCACGCACACCTACCCGTTCCTGCTCACGCGCACGCCCTATAGCGTTGGCCCGTATGGCGTAGACAACTATCCTCAAAGACTCGGCCCATCCGAACAGTTCGAGAAAGAAGGTTTCATCTTTGTCTATGAAGACGCGCGGGGCCGCTACATGTCCGAAGGCGAGTTTCAGCAGGTACGTCCGCACGTGCCCGTCAAACGAGGGCCGCAGGATATTGACGAAAGCACCGACACATACGACACGATTGAATGGCTGCTCAAAAACGTTCCGAACAACAATGGCAAGGTCGGCATGGTCGGCATCTCGCAACCGGGCTTTCACGTCGCGGCCAGCCTGATTGATTCGCATCCCGCGCTCAAAGCCGCTTCGCCGCAAGCACCGACGGCGGACTATTACATCAACGACGATGTCTATCACAACGGCGCATTCATGCTGGCCGCCAACTTCGGTTTCTATTCCAGCTTTCGCCCGCGCAAAGGCGGCCCCACGCCGCCGAATGAAAGAATGTTTTTCGACATGGGCACGCCCGACGGCTATGACTTTTATTTGAAGCTGCCGCTGCCGATGTCCGACTGGAATCAGAAACTGTTCAACGGCGAAGCGGCCTATTGGCAGGAGATCATTGACCATCCCAACTACGATGAATTCTGGCAACGGCGTTCGTTGTGGAAGTTCATGCGCAACGTCAAATGCGCCGTGCTCAACGTCGGCGGCTGGTTCGACGCCGAAGACCCGATGGGCCCATTCCACATTTATCGCGCCGTAGAAAAGCTCAACCCCGGCACGGTGAACCTGCTCTCGATGGGCCCCTGGTCGCACGGCGGCTGGGCGCGCGGCGACGGCGACAAACTGGGCAACGTCAACTTCGCCGTCAAGACGGGCGCGGTGTTTCGTGAACAGGTGCAATTCGCCTTTTTCATGCAGCACCTCAAAGACAAGCCTGCCAACCTGGCCGAAGCGACCATGTTCCTCACGGGCCTGAACGAATGGCGCAGCCTGAACGAATGGCCGCCGCGTGACGCCAGGCCGTTGACGTTTTACTTCCGCGCCAACGGCAAACTCAGCAACGACGCGCCAGCCGAGTCGAACGCCTTTGATGAATACCTGAGCGACCCCAATCGGCCCGTGCCCTACATCGGCTACACCGCGCGCGGGATGAATGGCGATTACATGACCGAAGACCAACGCTTCGCCGCCCAGCGCCCCGACGTGCTGGTATACGAAACCGAGCCGTTGAAAGATGACCTGACCATCGCCGGGCCGATCAAGGTGAGCCTGAACGTCTCGACCAGCGGCACCGACAGCGATTTTGTGGTCAAGCTGCTTGACGTGTATCCCGGCGATTACCCTACGCCGCCGTTGCCCGCGAATCATCCGCCCGCGCCGAATGCGGTCAAGCTGGGCGGCTATCAACAACTGGTGCGCGGCGAACCCTTCCGCGGTAAGTTCCGCCGCAGCTTTGAAAAGCCTGAAGCCTTCACGCCGGGCAAGGTCGAAAAGATCGAATTTGAAATGCCGGATGTCTATCATGCCTTTCGCCGTGGTCATCGCGTGATGGTGCATGTGCAGAGTTCGTGGTTCCCACTGGTGGATCGCAATCCGCAGACCTTTGGCGACATTCCGAAAATGAAAGCGGAAGAGTTTCGGAAGGCGGTGCAGCGCGTCTATCGGGCAGGCTCTGGAGTAACTTTGCTGAAATTGAATTAAGACGCGTTGCCTCATGCAATCGGCAACAACATTGCCTCAGTAATGATTGATTCGGAAAGTCTCACGCCGGCTTTGTCTGTGCTCGGCTAACATTGGTCATTGGCAGGATTCTGGTTTGTAAAAAGAAAGCGGATACAACAAGGAGAAATTATGCGCTCAGCAGTGCGATTGATTTTGGCGGTTGCGTTATTTGCGGTCACAGGCGGGTTAATTTGGCGATATTGGCAAAAGCCACCAGTTGTCGTTCAAGCAAAAGTTGAGGTTGGTAAATACGGCACGCTGGCTGGGCTGAAAGACCCGCAAGGCAATAATATCGTCAGCCCGGATAAGTTGTTCGACGGTTACACGGTTGTTTATCAGGTCAAAGATGCCCAAGGAAATTGGCAAAAGAAATTCTTTAGTGCGGCAGCGGATCAAGCGAGTGAGCAGATTACTTCTATGGTCAAGTCCCCAGTGAAACAGTCTGGCTCGACCACGATTGTAGTAGACACCGCCGATTTGCGGATCGTGAATAGCTTTTATTACGATCTGACGCAATCCGCCTTGTATACATCCCGGTTGCTGCGCCGGAAGCCAGATAACCATAACCCGGTTAGATTGGTGGCCGTCACCACATACTCTCTGGCTGAGGCGCGGTTACCATACATGTCCAGAATGAGTTCAGGTCGTATACCGGATGTAGAAGACGATACCTGCTTCCCTTGTCTGCCATTACCCATTTGCCCTGAACGAGTGTCGGGTTTGCCAGGACAGGAAAGAATCGCTTGTTTGGTCTGCCCAGTCGAATCATTGCGCTCACTGCTTATTTTGCCGGGCTTGACCGCGCCGGAAGCGGATGAAAAATATGCAAGTCTCAACGGGCGCGGGTTGTGTCCGCAGGCAGCCAATCTGCGTTACGGCGAGGAGGGGTTTATTTGGGATGCGGATCGCGGGGATCCCGCGCGAAGTCAGGAACGGCATCTACTGGCTTGTGCGAATTGCAAGCCTATTACCACTCCTACAGACCGCAGAGCACGCGTCTTTGAATTGCACGAGAACCGCGAAGCTTGGCCTATTGTGGAATTTATCAACGATTTGATCAGTAATCATCAATGCACCTATCCCATCACCCAACACCTTTGGGATTTTGGCGATGATTCCGCGCCTCGGTTTGAATTGGCGGGGGGCGTGCAAGCTATGGTCACGGTTGATTACAACGTGCGGCACTAGCGCAGCAAGGACGCGCTAACTTGGCTCGGCTGCGCCAGTGTATTTCAGGCTTATGAAGAAGTTTACCGCTAGAACGTGGCTGGTCATTTTTTTGCTGAGCGGGTTGGTTGTCTCCGCCCGCTGGGAGCCGCTGGCAATTTCCGCCAGGGCCCAGACCAAAGATCAGCACGTGGACTTTGCCGAACAGTATCGCCAACTCGTCAGATTGATTTTGCGCAAAGAGTACGTAGAAGCAGTCGTGCATGGGAAAAGACTGATTGAAAGCACGGATGAGTATTTAGAAGCCTATCGGCGTATCGCTCAAGCAGCCAAAGAAGCGCAGCAGTTGGATTTGTTGAAGGCTTATTTTCTTGCCGTCAGCCAACTGACCCCGGACGGCCCGCTACCACATTATGGGCTGGGGTTGGTTTATCAGGAGTTGAATGAAATTTCCGCCGCGCTCGCCGAGTTCAAACTATGCTTGCGCCTAAGGCCAACGTTTACCGCCGCGCTAAAAGCCGCGCTTGACTTGCCTCGTGAGAATGCGCAAGAAATCGAAGCCATCTTGACGGAATTGCGTGCGGGCGCGCCGGAAAGTTGGGTTGTCCCGTTTGGACAGGGGCTTTACGCCGCACGTGTGAATAAGCCGGAGGAGGGGTTGGCCCACTTCGATGAAGCCTTGGCGCGCAACCCTGAGGCTGCCGAGGTGTGTTATCAGAAAGCCTTGTTGCTGGGGTTGCGCAATCGCAGCGCCCCGGCGCTCTCCGCATTGGCAGCTTGTTTTCCGCGCCTGTTGCCGCAATTAAACGAAGCGCAACAAATTGATGTGCTCTATCTGAGCGGGAGTTTGGCGGCGCGGCTGGGCAACCGTGAGCAAGCTGAAGAGCAGTTACAACGCGCTGCGCAATTGGCCAAGGCGATGGGCGACGAGCAATACACGGGCGCTTATTTGGCGAATAAGGCGATCCTCAATCAACAGCAGGGAGATTATGCCGCTGCTTTGTTGGCCAGTCAGGCGGCGTTGACGCTAGCACGCAAAGGCACTGGCCGTGGGGCTGAGATCTTGGCCGGTAGAAACCTGGTGCAAGCCGGCCGCGCGCTTTATCTCTTGGGGGATTACCAGCAGGCACGCAGCTATTACGCTGAAGGTTTGAGTTACGCCAAGAAGTGGAAAGAGACGAGTAATGAGGCATTAATCAATCATTACCTCGGCGATTTGCTGGCAGCGACGGGGGACTATAAGCAAGCGGTCAACCATTATCGCGCCGCAGTGGCGCTGAAACGCGAACGGGCCGACGCAGAGTCGCAACATCTGACTTACACGGCGCTCGTCAGGCTTAGTCTGCAAACTGGTGACTTGTCGCAAGCACAAGCAGCACTCCAAGAAATGCTGCGGTTGGGTCAGGAATCCGGCGATCTGCGTCTGGGCTTGAATGCGTTGGCGGCGCAGGGTGAATTGCAGATGCGCCTGGGTCGTTTGGAACAAGCCCTGCTCAGTTATACGGAACTGTTGCAACAAGCCAGCCCGCAGGGTTACGCGGAATTCACCTGGCTGGCACAGGCAGGCTTAGCGCAGGTCTATCAACGCAGCCAGCAATACGAAAAAGCGCGTGCGGCTTATCAAGAGGCAATTCGGGTGATGGAAAACGCCCGCGCCCGCCTAAATGCGCCGGAGGACAAGGCCGGCTTCTTTCAAGATAAAGTCGAAGTCTATAAAAATCTGATCGGCGTCTTGCTCGAACTTGCCAGCCAACCCTCACCAGGAGATTTCAAGACTGAGGCTTTCTACTACAGCGAACGCGCCCGGGCGCGCGCCTTCGCCGATTTACTGGCGGAGGCTAAAGTGAATGTGGCGCAAGACCTGCCTGCCGATTTGGCGCAACAGCAACAGGCGTTGCAACAGCACAGTTCCGAACTGACCGCCAAGCTCTTCAAAGAAAAAGCGTTGGCTGTCGAAAAACAAAATCAGCCGGAGATCGTCCGGCTCGAGGCCGAGTTGAACAAAACCGATGGTGCGCTTGCCGATTGGTTGCGCGCCGTCAAAGCGCGCAATCCGCGTTACGCCGCGTTGCAATACCCTGAGCCAGTGGATTTGCCGCAAGCCCAGCGCTTGCTCGATGACCGGACGTTGTTGCTGGCGTATGCGTTGGGCGAGCAGGAATCGTATCTGTTCGCGGTGGGCCGCACGCAATATCAGGTGGCGCGTTTGCCCAAGGCGGCGGAGTTGAGCGCGCCGGTCGCGCAGTTGTTGGCGGCGCTGACCGGCAAGGAACAATCGCCGGATGACTATCGTGCGTCGGCGCGCGCCTTGTACCGGCAGTTGATCGAACCGGCGGGCAAGCTGCTCGTGGGGAAGACGCGCTTGATCGTGGTGCCGGATGGCGCGTTGCACCGCCTGCCATTTGAAGTGTTGATGCCGGCGGCCAAACAGCATTTGGTCGAGCGTTATGCCATCAACTATGCGCCTTCGGTCAGCGTGCTGGCCGGATTGCAGCATGAACGCCGGGAAGCGGACGCGGCACAACGGGCGTTCATTGCGTTCGCCGATCCGGTGTATGACCGGCAGGCGGCAGAAAAGAATAATCCGGTGATCGCGGCGCGATTGCGCGCGGTGGATGCGGGGCAGCAATGGAAGTTCCAGCAATTGGCGCACAGCCGCCACGAGGCCGAAGCGATTGCCAAGCTGTTTGGCAAAGACCAGGCCACGCTGTTTCTCGGCGCAGAAGCGAAAGAAGAGAACGTCAAAATCAAAGACCTTTTGAGCCAATATCGGCTGGTACACTTTTCGGCGCACGGGCTGGTCAATGAAAGCCGCCCGCGCTTTTCGGGCCTCGTGCTGTCGTTGCCGCCGGTTGATTCAATGACTGGCAGTGAGCGCGCCGCGAATACGGTCGAAGACGGTTTGTTGTCGGCTTACGAGATTTTCAATCTGAAGCTGCGGGCCGACTTGGTCACGCTCTCGGCCTGCGAGACGGCGCTGGGCAAGGAGGTCAAAGGCGAAGGGCTGATGAGTCTGGTACGCGCGTTTATGTACGCCGGCACGCCGTCGGTGCTGGCGAGTTTGTGGAAAGTGGATGACGCGAGCGCGGCTGATTTGATGGTCGAGTTTTATCGCAATTGGCGACAAGGTATGCGCGTCGGGAAAAAGCTGGTGCGCTTGAATAAAGCCGAAGCCTTGCGGCAAGCCCAGTTGAAGGCCATCAGGAATGGTAGTGCGCCCTATTATTGGGCGCCGTTTGTGTTGGTTGGCCGGGCGGAGTAACTACTAGGGTTTGCTGGTGCAGTACCGCGCGCGTGAGCAAGCAGAGGTTGCTGGTGCAGTACCGCGCGCGTGAGCAAGCGGAGGGTTGGAGGCCAAGCCAATGGCGCAAAGTTGACGCGCCGCTTGCTCACGCGCGCGGTACTGTCACGTGCGGCACGTGCGGCACCTGCTGCACTGGTGCTCTATTCGAATTGCAGCGCGATTGCATACTCGCCTAACTCCGTCTGTGCGCCACCTTTGTGGCCGCTCAGCCGCAGCCAATACTGCCCATTACTGAAATCGGCGCACCGCAGCAACACGTTCAGCCGGTTGTTGGCGAGGCGCGGATCAATCCCATCAATCCGTTTGACCAGGCGTTTGCGCGCATCGAGCACTTCGACGGTGTAGCGCGTGTATTCGCGCGGGTTGCCGCGTTCGAGCGAGAGCAGGAAGTATTTGGCTTGGGCCGGTACGCTGATTTCCGAGGCGTCCGCCACGCCTTTTTCAGCCGTGAGCCGCAACGAAATAGCAGGAATGTTGAGCTGCGCGAGTTGTGTCTCCGGTCGCCGTTCAAGTTGCGTTTGCAGTTGTTGGAGCTTGGTTTCCGCTGCTTGCCGCTGGGCGCGTTCCTGTTCGAGTTGAGCCTGCGTCTGTTGTGCTAATTGGTTGAATTGAGCCTCGGCGCTTTGCTGCCGCGTTTGTGTTTGCGCCAGTTCGGCCTGGGCGCGTTGCTTGACTTGGTGTTCACGATACAACAGCCAGCCCAAAGTCGTTGAGACGGCCAAGAGCAATAAGCCAAGTGCCGGTTGCCAAAGCAGGCCGCGCATTGCCGATAAATTTTGCCGTTGCCACCAAAGCTGCAACGCCTGCACTCGATTGGTTTCGGTATAACTCACAGTGACTGTCGCGCCTTCTTTTGTGGGCGTGATCTCAAAAGACAAACGCTGGCCGCCTTCCAACACAATGCGCGTGCGCTGCGCTTGCGGCTGATCTTCCACGTCGTACAACACTGGCTGCGTCGCCAACAGCAATTCGCCTTGGTCATCACGGGTGCGCACTTCGACGAATTCGGCGTGGTCGGGCAGGGTGAATTCAGCGCAGTTGTTTTGTTGCGTGTCGAGTTGGGCGAGCAGTTCACCATCGGCGACAAACAGCAGCAGGCCCGCCGAGAGGTATTTGCGGCGGCGTGACTGATCGCTCAGATAGCGGCGGATGGTGTTGCGCTCTTCGTCATCGAGTTTGGCGGAGGTGCGGTTGGGCGGATGCGGGTTCTGTTCATCGCCCTCATCCGATCCGGTTTGCGAGGACAGGAAGAAGCGCGGGATTTCCAGCCGTGTGACTGGCGCGGCGTAACCCAGGCCCGTCACCAGCCGTTCAAAACAAGTCGGGTGCAGGATGGCGTGGAAGCGGTTGATCTCGATGGAATGTTCGGCGTCGGGATCGCCGCCGTGAAAGGCCAGATTGTTGAGCGAGCCTTCGGCCAGCGCAAATTTTGCGGGCACGCAGCACGCCGTCAGCCAGGGCGTAAAGGCGTTCAAGCATTCGCGCGTCAGGTCAATGAAACGCTCCGGTTGCGGGTGCGCGACAAAGCGTTCTTCGCCGCGCGTGACGCGGGTGGTGTTCAGCAGCGTGCCAAAGCGTTTTTTGAGTTCTTCCATCAAGGTCTTTTTGCGCGAACGGAAATAATCTTCGCTGGGCACGCGCGCGGGGTCTTGCACAACGGCGTTATAAATCTCGGTCGTTTCGGGCGTCGTGTATTGGTGCAGCAAGCGGCTCACGCCCAGCGTGACGTGCATAGCATTGCGTCGCGCGGTGATTTTCGCCAGGTGTTTGATGAAATGAATGAGCAAGGCCTCTTCGTTGGGTGGCGCGCCGGTGTGCTCTTCGCGCGCGCGTTCGTGCGGCTCCGATTCGGCGTAAACCAGGCGTTGCAGCAGGTGCAGTTCGGTCATCGAAACTTTGTTGCGGCGGCCCGGATAGTACAGACGTTTGTCTTGCGCGAGCGCGGCGGTCTCCAGCTTTTCCAGCGCGGCGACGGCGATGCGCTTGGCGAGTTCTTTGTCGTTGTGAATGAAGTGGGCGAGTTGGAACGCGAGGTTCAGCAACTCGTCTTTCAGGGTTTCCATAGCTTGGGGTCTCGCACGCGCGTCAGGCTGCGGGGCGTGACGCGCAATCAGCGGGTTGCGCGTGCCGCAGCTTAGGCACAAGCGGCGGCCAAGTCCAGCGAACGCCCCGGCAAGTTCGGAAAGTCTCACGCTGCGCAGCAAGTCTGGGGAAGTCTGGGGAAGTCTGGGGAAGTCATGCATTGCTCCCAATACAAAGCTGCGCGACTTCCCCAGACTTCCCCAGACTTGCTGCGACTGTAAAAATGCTGCCACGGGTTTCTATTCCTTCAGTTCTGCGCCACAATCCGCGCGACCTGTGATCCTTCCACAACAACCATTAACAACAATGTAAGGAGAAATCATTATGGGCAATCAGATGAAGCATCCCGCCGGCAATTTCTGCTGGTTCGAACTTGGCACCACCGATCAGAACGGCGCCAAGGAGTTTTATGGCAAGCTTTTTGGCTGGCAGTTTCGGGACAACCCGATGTCGCCGGAAATGGTTTACACAACCTTCACCCTCGACGGCAAAGAGGTCGGCGCGTGTTATAAGCTGGGACCGGAAATGGCAGGCGTGCCGACGCATTGGATGCCTTACGTCGCGACGGACAGCGCCGATGCCATGGCGGCCAAAGTGACGGAACTGGGCGGCGAAGTCCTGATGCCAGCCTTTGATGTGATGACCTTTGGGCGCATGGTGGCCTTCAAAGACCCGACCGGCGCGGCGCTCTCGGTTTGGCAGCCCAATGAACATCAGGGCGTTGATCTGGTGGGCGTGCCGGGGGCCTTTTGCTGGGGCGAACTGGCGACGAGCGATACGGCCAACGCCAAGGAGTTTTACACCCAGTTGTTTGGTTGGCAGACCAAAGAGAGCACAATGCCGGAGATGGCTTACACAGAATGGATCAACGGCGCACAACCCATCGGCGGGATGATGCCACTGCAAGGGCCGCCGGGCGTGCCGCCGCATTGGCTGCTTTATTTCGCGGTCGCCGATGCTGATGCGACGGTGGCGCAAGCGCAGGCGCTGGGCGGTCAGGTTTGTTTGCCGCCCACCGACATTCCCAATACGGGCCGCTTCGCGGTGCTTTCGGATCCGCAGGGTGGCACCTTCGCGGTGATCAAACTGTCGTTTCCAATGTAAGCACTGAATTCAACTTCAACACGAACAGATAAAAGGCCACAGCAACGTCGCAGTTGCTGTGGCCTTTTGTTCTCTGGGCCTGTGGCGTGTCGTCATTGGTGCGCCGGTTCAAGCCAGACAGCCTTCCCATACTTCGCGCGGCAACAGGTGTACGCCGGGCGCAGTGGATGCACCGGCCTGCACCAAATGGCCGATGCCCGCCGTCAGTACCGCCAGCGTCAGATCAAAGGCATTCAAACTGTCGCCTTTGCCCGCCGTCAGATTCGCCATCGAACCACCCGCAAACAAATAGATGGTGCGTTGGTTGATTTGAAAGGCTTCGATGAAAGGCTGCACCTCGTCGTGCGGGTAGGCGCGCAAGGCCGCCAGATCGAATTCATCCGCGCGATGCCCGACGTTGAGCAGGAACGCGCCGTCGCGCAAGCGGATGAAATGTTCAGCCGTCAGCACGCCGTGTGCGCCCGTGGCGGTGACGATGATGTCCGCTTCGGCAAGGGCGGCATCGAGCGCTTGCACGTGCCAGCCGGCATACGCCGCTTCGAGCGCACGCGCCGGGTCGCGTTCGGCAATCGTGACCGCGCCGCCGAAAGCGCGGGCGGTCTCAGCCACGCCACGCCCGACCGAACCGTAGCCGATGACCAACACGCGACGCTCGTGCAGGCTCAGCCGCGTGCGGTCGAAAAAGGCCGTCCAGGTCGTCAGCCCGACCATGTGCCGGTTGTGGATGCCTTCTTTGATCGGCAGATCGTCGCAATTGAAAACCGGATAACGCAGCGGCATTGCCTGCAACCGGCTGATGCCGGAGCCGGTGCCTTCCAGGCTGGCTTTGACCGAATGGATGTCGCCGTGTTGATGCAAGGCATAACTAAGGTCAGCGCCCATCTCGCACAGATGCGTCGGCTGCCACTTGAGCGCGTGTTGCAGGGCGGTTTCGTATTCTGCCTCGGACATGCCGCAATGGGCCTCGGCTTCTGCGCCATGTTCAATCAGCCATTGCACCGTCTCGTCGCGCACCGTGGTGGGATTACAAGTCGTCAAAAAGAGCCTGGCTCCACGCGCCAGCAAGGCTTCGCAGAGTGGAATCATTTTGATTTCGAGATGGAACGAACAGGCGAGGCGCACGCCGGATAAGTCGGGCAGCGTTTGCAGCGCGCGTTGAGTGCGCGGCATGTGCGTGCGAATCCAAGTGAGTTCTTGCGATAGCATAAGCGGCGAGTGCAGTACGGAGAGCATGCGCGCAATACGATTTAGGCAGGGAAATCGCGTAGGGGCAGACCTGCGTGTCTGCCCCGGTCGGGTCAGACGTATTCGGGTGGGTTTGACGCCACCGGGGCAGACACGCAGGTCTGCCCCTACGTTGACCGCCCCTGGCAAATACCTTGCCTGAATCGCATTGCGCACACGCTCTTCGTATAGTTTCGGCGGCGCCAAGTTACTTCTTCGGGAAGTTCGGATCAGCTTTCACTTCTTTGATCTGATCGGTGTGGCGCGCGCTGTGACCCGCAATCAGGATGATCCACTGATACGCGTCCAGGTCTTTGAAGACCGGGTGTGCCGCAAAGTGGCTGCGCAGATCGTCTTGTGAACTCTTCACGTAAGCCGCCGTTTTGTCGCGGCTGGCGCTGAAGGCTTTGACGAGTTCGGCTTGGGTCGCCCAACGGTTGGTGGGTTTGAGCATTTCAGGCGCCTGGGCTTTGACCGTGCGGTTGGTGATCATCTGGCGCAGTTGTACCTCTTTGCCTTTGACCGCTTCCTTTTTTTCAGGCGTGGCGGGCGATTTCATGATGCGGTCGGTGACCATGCCAAAGAGTGTCTCTTCGCTGACCGCGATGTGTTCGGCGACTTCGGCGACTGACCAACGATCGGGCGCAGCTTTGAATGTCCATTGAGCTTCACTCAGGCCTTTCACTTCGGCGAGAAAATTCTTGCGGGTTTCTTCCAAGTATTTGATCGCTTCTTTGCGCTCGTCGTCAGTCAACGTGGCAGGTGCGGATTGTGCCCAGGCGGCGTTGCCGAGCGACGCGATCAGAGCGCAAGCGATGAACGTGAATAAGGTAAAGCGTTTCATTGTCCTCTCCTTCAAGGTGTATTGGTCAGATGGGGGCGGCTGCACGCGCGCCGTTCAGCCAGCGGCGAGTACAGTAAAGCGTGTGCAGGCGTTTGCCAACCCGTGGCTTTTTCCGCCGGTTATTTTTACAACAGCACTACTTTGGCGGCACGCAAGCTGGCTGGCAATTACCCGGCAGATAATGCCGCCGCAAAAAAGCGCCAGGATGAGTAAGCGCATGGAAGTAGGAGAGATTACGGAACAGACGGAAATAACCGAATAAACGGAAACGAGTTAGCCAACCAAGAATCCGTCTGTTCCGTTATTTCTGTTTGTTCTGTAATCTCTTTTTCCTTGTTTGAGTGTGACCTCTAACGGCACAACTTTAGAACGTGAACTTGGCCGCCAACTGCAATTGGCGCGGATCGCCCAGCCCTTGCCGCAGGAAGCCGTCGAAATTGAACAGCCCCGGCGTAATGAGTGGATTGATCAGGTTCTTGTTGTTAAACGTGTTGAACATCTCGATGGTCGGCGTCAGCGCCATGTGGTCGCCGAACTTGAAGGGCCGCGACAGACGCCAATCAAACGAGAAGTATTCATTCTCTTTGCGCAGCGAGTTGCGATTGGTCGCCGTGCGCGTGGCGGGCGTGATCGGCTGAGCCGAGCGTGCCTGGATGCGCGTGTTCGCCTGCAAGCCCCACGGCAGTTCGCCATAAAGCAGGAAGTTGAACTTGTGGCGAATGTCGCGGTCTGACAACGCGTAATCGAGTTTCAGGTTCTTGATGTCAAACGAACGGTCGCTGAACGGATCGCGTTCGTTGGAATCATCGTCGAGGTCTTTCGACAAGGTGTAATTGCCATCGAGCTGGAAGCCTTTGCTCAAGCGTTTGCGCACGCCGATGGTCAGGCCGCGATACAGCCCTTTGCCCAGCGCGCTGGCGACGGCGATTTCATCCAGATATGGCTGGAAGAAGCCTAAGCGTCCATAGTTCAAAAAGCGCGTCAGATGCACGCCTTTCGAATACGTGAAATCAACATAGAGCGCCGTGTCGTTGGCGATCTGCTGCTCGAATTGCACGTTGGAGGTGTAAATGCGCGGGTTGGCGTAATCGCGGCTGAAGACGCGCACGCCCGAAAAACAGGGGAAGGGATTGCTGCCCCTCGAGCCGCTGCACGATTGCGCCGAAGGTGTCACCACGTTCGGCCAAGTCGGGCCGGGCACGCCCAGCGCGATGATGTCCGAGTTCAGAAAGATCGTCTGTTGCTGCACGCCGTTGGTCGTGATCGAACCGACCTGCGAGAGCATGTTTTGGCGCGCGTTGTAAATACCCCACGAGGCGCGCAACACCGACTTGCTGTTGTTCTTGATGTCCCAGGCGAAACCGACGCGCGGTTGAAACATCTTCCACTGATCGGGCAGCGTGCCGTTCGAGGGGAAGCGTGGATCGCTTAGGAATAAACCATAAGCTGTCTTCGCTGGCGCGACCGTTGGGTTGGGCAGCACCTGCGCTTCCCAACGCAGGCCAAGCTGCCAGGTGAAACCGGGCCGCCATTGATATTTGTCCTGCGCGAACAGGGCGAATTCGTCGTTGTTGATGTCCGACGCGCCCGCCGCATCGGTGGCCGGTGCGTTCGGCCCCGCGCCTTGCAAATAGAGCAGCAACGGGCCGCCGGTCGAGGTCGAACCCGCCGGGCAAGCCGCCGTCGCCGCGACGTAGCCGCCATTCGAGCAGCCTTTGATATTCGGCCCGTAACCCGCTCCCAGCGTGGCGGGCGAGGCGTAACGCAGGAAGCCGGTCACGCTGTCGAAGATGTAACGCGCCGTGAAAAAGCCGCGAAAGACTTGCGAGTTGTTGCTGCGGATGTATTCGCCGCCCAATTTGATGTTGTGCTTGCCCGCGATGAGCGAGAAGTTGTCTTTGAACTGCGCCCGCTTGAACACCTCATCCACGCCCGGTTGCAGGAAGAACGGATTGCCGAAGCGGAACGTCGTGGCAAAGCCCATCGCCGTGTCGGCGAGGATGTTCGATTTGTTCGCCAAACGCGGGCGGTCTTCGCGCGAATAGGTGAAGTGGAACTCGTTCAGCTTGTTCGCCGCAAGGGTGGTGTAGAGGTTGACGTTGAAGACGTTGATCTTGCCAGGGCCTTCGGTACCGTTGGCGGAAGCGCCGTAAGTCGGCACGTCAAAGGTCTCGTTCTCTTTTTTCGAGCGGCTGAAATTGTATGAGAACGCGAGATCATTGGCCGGAGTGAGCTTCCAATCCAGCTTGCCCAGGATGGCCGAGGTGTTGACCGGCTTCTTGATGGGCAGGCTTTCGTCCTGTTGCCGCGTGGTCTTGATGAAATTGATCAAGGCCACGCGCTGGCAATCGGCGCTGCCATTGATGAGCGCCTCGTTGGCCTGAATCGTCGGGTTTTGCACGGAGCAGGGCGCGCCGATGGGCACGCTCAAATTCGCGCGCGTCAGATTGCCGGTGATCTGCTCGAAGGCGCCGAAGAAGAAAACCTTGTCTTTCTTGAGCGGCCCGCCGATGGTGCCGCCGAACTGTTCGCGGTGAAAGTCTTTCATGAAGTCTTTGACCGTGCCACCCTTGCCGTCTTTCGGGTCAGAGGTCAGCGCTTCCAGGCGTTGAAAGTGGAAGAGAGAGCCGTGCACCTGATTCGTGCCGGACTTGGTGATGACGTTGACGACGCCGCCCGCCGTGCGCCCGAATTCGGCGGAAGCCCCCGTGGCGACGACCTGAAATTCCTTGACCGCATCCAGCGTGATGTCAATCGCGGCGCGTTGGCCGCCGACCTGTTCGCCAAAAAAGCCGTTGTTGTAATCGCCGCCATCCAGACTGATGTTGTTAAAGACGCCGCGCTGACCGGCGAAATTGACGACATCGCCATCGGGCCCCTGCGTAATGCTGACACCGGGCGTGAGCGTGAAAAGGTCTAAAAACTTGCGCCCCAGCACTGGCGTGTTGGCGACGGCGGTTTCGTTGAGCGTACTGCTCGATTCGGTCTTGACCGTATCAATCGTCGGCGAAGCAGTGATGGTGACAGTTTCCTGCACGGTCGAAACTTTGAGCGCCAGCGTGAGCGAAATGGTTTGGCCGACCGTCAGATTCAGATTTTCCTGCACGGTTTTGGCGTAACCCTGTTTCGTCACCGTCACGGTGTAACGGCCCGATTGCAATGCCAGAAAAACAAAGCGCCCGTCTTCGGCAGTCGTCGCGGTTTTGCTGTTATTGGTGTCCAGGTTTTTGGCTTCGACATTGGCGCCGGGCACAACCGCGCCGCTTTGGTCGGTGGCCGTACCTTGAATGACGCCTGTCGTGATTTGAGTTTGTGCCCAAGCTGCGCACGCCAGCCAAAGCAGCAAGCACAGGCAACGGAGTCCGGTGGTGATTCGCATTGGGGTATTCTCCTTCCAGAAAGTACTGCTTGATTGTGGTTGATTGAAAGATGCGTCGGTAAGCGGGATTGTAGAGAGCGCGCTTAAGGCTAGGCAAGGCAAAACCTGATTTGACCTGAGTTAAGTTTGTGTTAGTTCGAGGCTGGCCGGACTAACAGTGGCGCTTTCGGTATGGCCGTCTCGCCGCTATGACCAGCAGCAAGGGCTTGCCCAGATATTTCTGCGCTCTTTGGATGGACTGCGCCAATGCCTCATCGCAAATGAATTCCTGAGAGCGCTGATTCGTAAATCCCGCCTCCCGCAATGCCGCCAGATAATCTGCGGTCGTATGCGTGTATGCCCCCAGCCGATAATTCCAGCCGTCTTTGTCAAAATTGGCTTCCTTGCCCGCCGCCGCCAGCCAGGGGTGATAGACCGAAAACACAAACCGTCCGCCCGGTTTCACCACGCGAAAGACTTCGCGGCAGACCGCGTGCAAATCATTCAAGTGTTCGCCAATCAAGGCGCATAACGCCGCGTCGAAGCTGACGTCTGCAAACGGAAACCGCTGTTGCAAATCGGCCTGTCGCAATTCGACTTGCGGAAACTTGCGTTGCGCGACAGCCAGCATGCCAGCCGAAAAATCAATCCCCGTCGGAAGCGCTCCCGCATTGAGCAAGGCTTGCAAGTTGCGCCCGGTGCCGCAACCGGCATCTAGAATGCGTTCGCCCGCTTGCGGCGCGAGTTGGGCGATGGTGTAGCGCGCATCCAGCGCGACGACCGGATTGGGCGTTTCGTCGTAAGTTTCAGACCATAGATCGTAACCCGCCTGGGCCGTGACTTGTTTGATGTTGCTCATGACTTTTATGTGCGCAAACTTGGGGATTGGCGGGACGAATGATAAGTTGAGGCCCTTCACACGTGCAATCACGGCGACACAACCACAATCCAGATTTTGGCTGGCTTTGCGGATAAAAGGAGACGGCATGATGAGTAAGAGGTGCGGCGGTAAACTCCAGTTGCGAAAGTAGCTGGAGTAGATAGGTCAGAGGTTGAATCATCTCGTTGTGGCGATTGACCACGTAAAGGAGACTAATCGAACCTGCTGACCGAA